>CAMPJQ010000056.1 GCA_946886925.1 uncultured Terrimonas sp. | reverse complement strand
TAAAAAAATAAGATATGGCTAAAGTAAACATCGGGATTACCGAAAAAAACAGGCAGGCTGTTGCCGCCATCCTGAATCAGATTCTTGCTGATGAGCATATATTGTACAATAAAACGCGCAGCTACCACTGGAATGTAGAAGGATCCAGCTTTATGGAGCTGCATAAGCTTTATGAAGAACAATATACTGCTTTGGCTGAAATCATTGATGAAATTGCAGAACGCATACGTACAGTTGGGCATTATGCCGAAGGAAGGTTAGTGGAACTGCTGAAACTGGCAACACTAAAAGAACCGCAGGTGCCCACTGGTTATAAGCAACAAATACCCAATCTTGACGCAGATCATGAGAAGATCATCATTAATCTGCGCAAACAAATTACAGAATTTGACGAAAAATATAAAGATATAGGCAGCAGCGATTTTTTGACCGGTCTGCTTAAGCAGCATGAAAAAATGGCCTGGATGCTGAGGTCTTATGTGGGATAGCTTATGCTGCTGTATAAACTATATTTCATATCATTTGGGTGCGGGAAGAAAACGTAAGAGAGTGAACGGCAGACTCCCGCGTTTCCCGCTCAACTTAACACTACTTTAAAAGAGAGACAAACACAGTAAGGTTGTTTGTCTTTCTTATTTTCAGGGGTACCTGTTAGAGGTATAATATGCAATTTATTATAGCCCCGCGTACAGCAATGTTTGATTCTGCAGGCAATAAAATAAGCGGTAACGGGATGTCTGGTGTTCCCCAGCGTAAAAAGGTAGTTGCGAAACTTGTTTATTAAATGCGGTAAAATGAATAATTTCATCACTTATTGCCTGCATTATACGTGTATGGCAGTATTCGCGGTTAAAATAAGATGCCTAATTCAAAATGTCTTTAAATGATGAGCCTGACTTTACCTCAAATCCCCTTTTTGAAAAAACATTTGATGGTTCCAGCAGTACTTTTTGTAACCACGGCAGCATCCCAAACCTCCTTCCAAAAAATATATCCTGTACCTTTTTCAGATGTAACCATCACGGATCTGTTCTGGAAGCCAAAAATGGAAACGGTGGCCACCGCTACGCTTGATGCCTGTGTAAATTACACGCAGGACAAAACCGGGCGGATCCGGAATTTTGAAAAAGCAGCCAAACGCTCCGGCAAGCATGAGGGCATCTATTATGATGACTCGGATGTGTATAAGGCCATCGAAGCCATAGCCTATTCCCTGAAAAATTATCCCGATGCCGAACTGGAAAAAAGCACGGATGAATGGATTGACAAAATCGCCGCAGCACAGTTGCCGGATGGTTATCTTAACACCTATTATATACTTACTGATATCAATAAGCGCTGGACGGACATGGAAAAACATGAGGATTATTGCGCAGGGCACCTTATTGAAGCGGGCATCGCTTATTATAATACAACCGGTAAAAGCAAGCTGCTGAATACGGCCATCCGGTTTGCAGATCATATTGATTCTGTTTTCCGCCAACAAAACCGTCCATGGGTAAGCGGCCACCAGGAAATAGAATTAGCACTGATGAAGCTGTATCATCATACCCAAAATAAAAAATATCTTGAATTATCAAACTGGTTCCTGGAACAGCGCGGACATGGAAATGGAAGAGGCGTGATATGGGATCAGTGGAAAGATCCGGATTACTGCCAGGATGGACTACCTGTAAAAGATCAACGAAAAATAACCGGGCATGCGGTAAGAGCCATGTACCTGTATACCGGCGCTGCGGATGTGGCGGCAGTTACCAATGATGCGGGATATATTACAGCCATGGATTCCATTTGGCAGGATGTAGTGTTCCATCATATGTATATTACCGGTGGCATAGGCGCCCAGGGAAGCAATGAAGGATTCGGCAAACCCTATGATCTGCCTAACGCCACCGCTTATTGCGAAACCTGTGCCTCCGTGGGCATGGTATTCTGGAACCAGCGGATGAATATGCTTTCCGGAAATACAAAATACATTGATGTGCTGGAAAGAAGCTTATACAACGGCGCCCTGGATGGCTTGTCGCTTTCGGGTGATCGCTTTTTTTATGGTAACCCTCTTGCATCTTCGGGTAACCATAACCGTAGTGAATGGTTCGGCACCGCCTGCTGCCCTTCAAATATTGCCAGGCTGGTAAGCTCATTGGGTAATTATATATATGGAACTTCAAACGATGCCGTGTGGGTAAATTTATTTGCGGGCAGCCGCACCACAGTACAGCTCCACAAAAACAAAGTAGATATTGCTATGGAAACCGGCTATCCATGGAAAGGCAATGTAAAACTGACGGTGTCTCCTGCTAAAAAACAGAGCTTTGAGCTGCGCATACGTATTCCCGGCTGGCTGTCCGAACCCGTTCCGGGAAATCTGTACAGGTATGACACACCGGAAAAAGAGGTTCCGGTAATACAGGTGAACGGGAGCCCGGTTCCATACGATGTGTCGGGCGGTTATGCCGTTGTAAAACAGATTTGGAAAAAAGGCGACGTTATTACGATGGACCTGCCAATGAAAGTAAGGAAGATTCTAAGCAATCCCGCCGTTAAACAGAATAAGAACAGGATAGCGCTTCAATATGGACCCCTGGTATATTGCGTGGAAGGCGCTAATGACGAATTTGATGCAGGAGGAGTAATCGTTCCGGACGGTACTACATTTGAAATATCTTATGAATCTTCTTTACTGGGTGGCGTAAATGTGTTGCGTTTTGAAGCTCCGGTAGTAACAGTAAGCCATGACGGCTTATCGGTATCTACGCTTAGAAAAAAAATTACCGCCATCCCTTATTTTAGCTGGAGCAACAGGGGCTCCACTGATATGCAGGTATGGTTGCCTTCCAGTATTCAGCAAATAAATATAAATGAATAGCCCTTTTTTATATAGCGCAACAAAGCTCTGTCACGGATTTTGGCGGTCATTCTGTCTCCGTGCAACAGGAAGCAGGTAACAGCGCCGCGGGAGGAAAGAAACATGACCAAACCAGGAAATATATCTTCGAGAAATCAACTGGGGTTTTTTTCTGTTACCATGATCGTGGTAAGCCTGGTTATTGGCATGGGCATATTCGGTACACCGGCTAATGTAGCAGCGTCTTCAGGCTCTGCCTGGATTTTTTTTGCAGCATGGATAGCAGGCGGTTTGGTTGCCTTATGCGGGGCTCTCACATATGCTGAAATAGGTGTACGATTACCGGTAATGGGTGCTTACTATAAGGTTTTTTCCACATGCTACCACCCCGTGGTAGGATTTACGGTAAATGCGCTTATTCTTATCAGTAATGCGGCATCACTGGGTATTGTAGCCTTAATTGGCGCCGATTATGTAAGCGACCTGCTCTTTGGCAAACCCTCGGGAGCATTGTTTAACATTTTAATCTCCATAGCTGCGGTCATTATTTTTTATATAGTGAACCTGTTTGGATTACACACCAGCAGTTTGGCCCAAAATATTCTTACTACCATTAAAATTGCGCTTATTGTTTTACTCATTGCCAGTATGCTGAAAGGAGTAGTTGTAGAGCCCCATGGGTATATTGAAGGCGCCCAGCTATACCAGTTTAAAGACAATCACTGGCTCGCTTTGTTTTTGGCGAGCATGATACCGGTTAGCTTTTCTTACGGAGGCTACCAGCAAACCATCAATTTTGGCAGTGAAATAAAAAATACCAGGCTTTTACCCAGAGCCATTGTAACTGGTATTTGTATTGTTATCATTTTATACCTCGCTCTAAATGTTGCCTATACGGAGGTCATTGGCTACGATAAAATGAAAAATGCTTCCGCCATCGGCGCCCTGTTGTGCGAAGCATGGTTCGGTACAACCGGGGCAAAGGTTTTTGATGCCTGTATGTTCCTTTCGGTGCTGGCTTATGTAAATATTATATTGATGAGCAATCCAAGGGTAATGTACGCCATGAGCGGAGATAAGGTTTTTCCAGCGATATTTTTACGCCGGCACCCCAAAACCCAGGCGTTGGTTCCCGCGCTTACAGCTTTTTCACTGGCCACTATTTTCATTACCTTTTTTGGGAAAAGTGTAGACAGCATTCTTGGATTCACTATGTTTTTAGACAGCATTGGCATGAGCACTTCTGCAGCGGCCTTGTTTTATTTAAGAAGAAAACAGCAAAAGGGGGCAGTACCGGGCAAATGGACAAAATTGACACCTTTCTTAGCCGTTGTTTTTGTATTGTCGTATTTTGGAATTGCGGTTGCCGTAATTATCAGTAAACCTGGGGCCGCTGTTACCGGAATATGTCTTTTGCTGCTATTTGCCGCGATCTATTTTATTTTTTATTACAAAAAGAAACAATAAGGGTATGGATCTTTCCTACATCATCAATGAACTGGGTGAAGAACGGGAACACTACTTTAATGCTGTTGCGCCGCCCATTATACAAACCAGCAATTTCACATTTAAGAAAGTGGATGATATGCGCAAGCTGTTTAAGGACGAATACAGCGGTTACATTTACAGCAGGGGGCTGAATCCCACCATTGATATTCTTCGCAAAAAATTAGCGGCGCTTGATGAAGCCGAAGACTGCCTGGTGTTCAACAGTGGCGCATCAGCCATATTTGCCTCGGTATTGGCCAATGTAAAAACAGGCGATCATATCGTTTCTGTTGAAAAGCCTTATTCATGGGCACAACATATGTTTAATGTGATACTGCCGCGTTTTGGGGTAACAACTACTTATGTAGACGGCACACAAATAGAAAACTTTGAAAGAGCCATTTTACCCAACACTTCCATTATTTACCTGGAATCGCCGAACTCATGGAGTTTTGCACTGCAGGATTTAACCGCCGTTGCGGAACTTGCCAAAGCAGAAGGCATAATTACCATTTGCGACAACAGCTACTGCACTCCTTTATATCAAAAGCCATTGGCCCTCGGTATTGATATCGCTTTGCAGTCGGCTACAAAATACATAGGCGGTCACAGCGATGTAGTGGCAGGCGTATTAACGGGCAGCCGCGAAATGATGGCTAAAATCTTTAACAATGAATACCTGACCGCAGGAACCGGCATTTCACCCTTTAATGCCTGGCTGCTCATAAGAGGGTTAAGAACACTCCCCCTGCGACTGCAAAAGATAACCGAAAATACGCAGAAGGTTCTGTCTTATTTAAAAGCACATCCCCGTGTGGAATCTGTATTGTTCCCGCACGATGAAAGCTTTCCCCAGTATATTTTAGCGAAGCAGCAAATGAAGGCTGCCTGTGGTCTTATATCATTTTACCTTAAGGTGGAAAAGATTGAAGATATTGTGCAATTCTGTGAAAGTCTTAAACATATACTCATGGCCGTTAGCTGGGGCGGCTATGAATCGCTAATTATACCCGGTTGCGCTTCGGTAGCACCTGAAGCATATGATGTAAATCAAAAGCCGCAAAGGATGCTAAGGCTGTATATAGGGCAGGAGGAACCTGATTATATCATTCAGGATATAGACCAGGCTTTAAATAATACATGAAGGGTTTTGTCAAATCTTTTTTTAGTTGAATATTTGTAGCCTGAAAGGAAAATCCGGCTTCCTTCAGGGCAGGTTACCTGTCATGTATATTATAAATTTGTTTCATGAGAAAATTACTATGCTGTTGGGTTGTATTAACAATCTTACTGGCTAACCAAATTGCCAATGCACAAACGAATGAAAAATGGGGTCTCCGGCGATGCGTGGAATATGCGCTTACCAATAATGTTTCTGTAAGACAGGCTGATATCCAGGCACGACTTTCGGCTATTGCGCTTAAACAAAGCAAGCTCCAGCAAATACCTTCACTCAACTTTTCAGGTAACCACGGTTTTTCGTTTGGACGTTCATTGGATTACTCAACCAACGTATATACCGACAATAATGTAATGTATCAACAACTGGGATTGAACGCCCAGGTTAATTTATTCAATTGGAACAGCCAGAGAAACACTATAAAATCAAACGACTTCAATTACCAGGCCGATGCAGCAGCGATAGACAAAGCCAAAAATGACATTGCTTTAAATGTTGCCCGCCAGTATCTGCTGGTGCTTTTGGATATGGAACAGGCCGAGGTAACAGATATCCAACTGAAACAAAGCCAGGCGCAATATCAAAATACACGCAAACAGGTAGACGCGGGAGCATTACCGGAATTAAACGCGGCGGAATTAGAGGCACAGGTTGCCAGGGACAGCGCCAACCTGATAAGCGCTCTAACCCAGATAGAGGTGGATAAACTTACGCTGAAAGCCCTCATCAATCTTCCGGCAGATGCTGTTTTTGAGTTGGAAGTGCCTGCAGTGGAACAAATACCGGTAGACAATATCCTCGAAATTTCACCTGCATCAGTGTACAGCCTGGCCATACAATCGCAACCCCAGATTAAAGTAAACAATTTACGCCTGCTGGCATCGCAAAAAAATTATGCATCTGCAAGGGGACGGCAGTATCCTTCTATTTCACTATTCGGACAATTGGGAACGGCCTTTAACAGTTCTTTTAAAGCAATCAACCAGGTTAACCTTGGTGATCAACCCACTCCGGCTTACATTCTTAATGGTACAGATAAAATGTATGTGTATTCGCCACAGGCAGGTGTTGTAACCAGCAAAAAAAATTTTGGTCAATTGTGGGATGGCTACGGTACGCAGATGAAAAATAATTTCGGACAGGGAATAGGCATCGGATTAAGCATTCCCATTTTTAATGGCTGGTCGGCACGTGCGGATATAGAAAGGGCCAAATGGGATATTAAAAACAAAGAACTGGCAATTGAGCAGGACACACTTCAGTTAAAGCAGGATGTATATACCGCCTACAACCAGGCACTGGGATCCTTTCATACATTTAGCGCAAGACAAAAGGAAGTTGCTATTGCTGAACGTTCCTTTGACCTCGCTTCCAAAAGATATGATATTGGCGCTATGCAAACCATTGAATGGCTTACCAATCAAACCAATTTGTACAATGCAAGAATAAATACGCTTATTGCCCAGTATGATTATGTTTTTAAAATGAAGGTGCTTGAATTTTATAAGGGACAGGGCATCAGGTTATAATCTCTAAACAACAACACATGAATAAAAAACTGCTGTGGATCATCATTAGCCTCGTAGCATTGGTAATATTACTGGTGGTATTGAAAAAGAACGGTGTGATAGGCAAGGAAGAAGGAATAAAAGTTTCTTCCGAAAAAGTAATACGCAGGAACATTACGGAAATAGTAACGGCAAGCGGCAAGGTGTATCCGGAAATAGAGGTGAAGATCAGTCCCGATGTGTCAGGTGAAATAACAGAGCTCAACGTACAAGAAGGCGATAGCGTGAGAAAGGGACAGATACTGGCACGCATATATGCCGATATTTATGCTACCCAGCGCGACCAGGCTGCAGCTCAGGTTGCCGGTCAGCAGTCGCTGGTATCGAATGCGCAGGCGCAGCTGGAAGCTTTGAAATCTTCACTTGAGCTGGCTAAGCTTACATTCGACAGGCAACAACAATTGCTGAAGGACAAAGTAATTTCAAGAGCCGAATTTGAGCAGGCAGACAATACGTTAAAAACGGCGCAGGCCAATTATGAAGCCGCATTGCAAAGCGTTCGCAGCAACCAGGCCCAGGTAAGAAGCGCCACCGCTAATTTGCAAAAGGCCAATAAAGATCTGAGCCGAACAGCCCTTATATCACCCATGACAGGTGTAGTTTCTTTACTGAATGTAAAAGAAGGCGAAAGGGTAGTAGGCAACTCTATGATGGCGGGAACTGAGATGATGCGCATAGCAGACATCAGCGTATATGAAATTAGAGTAGAAGTAGGTGAGAACGACGTTCAGAAAATTGATCTGGGCGATACCGCTGTTATTGAAGTTGATGCTTATAACAACCGAAAGTTCAACGGCATTGTTACCCAAATCGCCAGCAGCCAGAAAGGAGCAGCTTCGCAAACCGCATCTTCAGCTATCTCCACTACAGATGTTACAAACTATGAAGTAAGGATCCGTATCGTTCGCGACTCTTATGCTGATCTTTTTGACCCCTCCAGGCCTAAAAAATTTCCTTTTCGCCCGGGCATGAGCGCCAGTGCCGATATACAAACCAAAACGCACAGGGATGTACTTTCTGTTCCAATTAATGCAGTAACCACACGTGATAAAAAAGATACCGCCAGTGAAGACAGCAAAGCTAAAAATGTTAAAAAACCGGAGAATGCTGCCACAGAAAACAATAATGAAAACGGCGATAATATACCTGTCATTGCATCAGATGATCTGCTGGAAGTAGTATTTGTTTTGCAAAAAGACAATACCGTAAAACTGGCAACGGTAAAAACAGGCATTCAGGACATTAATAATATTGAGATAGTGGATGGACTGAAGGAAGGAGATGAGGTGATCACCGGACCTTATACCATTGTTAGCAAAACACTCAAAAACAAAACAAAAGTAAAAGTAGTTCCCAAAGAACAATTATTTGAAATAAAGAAATAAAGCGAGTTTGAAAGCTTGTTGTATATGGACGGGATGTATTTAAAACAATAAACAATAGCCGCATTTTAAAAGTTTGAGGCCTACTTTTGAGGTTCAAACTTTTTTTTATGCAGTTTGGAATTATTGGCAGCGGAAGCTGGGGAACGGCATTGGCGAAAATGCTTACAGACAATGGGATGCACATTAACTGGTGCGTACGCAACGATGTGGTAGCAAAACATATTCTGAAAAGACATCACAACCCCAATTACCTTCAATCCGTATCTTTTGATGCCGGCCTGCTCTCCCTGTTTACCAATGCCAGACAGGTTTTCAACGCGTCTGATCATATTGTTATCGTTACGCCTTCTGCTTACGTAATACAACAGTTTGCCGGTATTACAGCCAAAGACCTGGCAGGGAAAAAAATAATTTCCGCTGTTAAAGGAATTTTGCCGCAACAGAATCTGCTGCTAAATGATTACCTGAAAAAAAAGTTTGATCTCAGCATTGACAACTATTTTACCATTATGGGTCCCTGCCATGCCGAAGAAGTAGCGGCTGAACGTTTATCCTATCTTACTTTTTCGGGAACGAAACAGGCGGCTACAAAAGGTATTGCCGCCAATTTTGCTACCCCTTATATCAATACCATTATTAATCATGATATATATGGCGTACAGTATGCAGCCATCCTTAAAAATATTTACGCTGTAGCTTCAGGCATGGCACACGGACTGGGTTACGGAGATAACTTTTTAAGTGTACTGATCGCCAACAGTGCCGATGAAATGGCAGGCTTTTTACGAAAAGCAGGTATCCGGAATATAAAAGTAGGTGTACATACAGCAGCCAGCGCACTGCAACAAAAGAAATCACCCAATTATGCTGCATCGGTCTATTTAGGCGATCTGCTGGTAACCTGTTATTCGTTGTTCAGCCGCAACCGTAATTTTGGGGCATTGATCGGCAAAGGATATTCCGTTGCCTCGGCCCAGACAGACATGAATATGGTGGCGGAGGGGTATAATGCAGCACGGAGCATCCACGAGCTCAATAAAGAGATAGGCTCCGATATGCCCATTGCCGAAAACATTTACCAGGTATTATGGAAAAAACTCTCCCCTCGAATTGCTTTTAAATATATTGAAGATAGCCTGGTGTAAAATTATAAATCAAGGTCAAGAATAGACATTCCCGGTTTAATATGTATTCCTTTTAAACCCGCAGCCTCGGCGCCTTCAATATTTAAAATGGAATCGTCTATAAAAACCGTTTTTGAAGGATCAAGATCATTTTCCCTGATGATATGCTCATACGATTCCTTATCGGGTTTGCGCATACCCAGTGTATGTGAGTAATAGGCTTTTTCAAAATGGTCGTCGAAAACATTTCCATTGAATGTATCTGCATATGCTTTTCTGAAGGTTGATAAGTGCAGGGCATTGGTGTTGCTGAAGAGGAATAACCGGTATTTAT
>CAMPJQ010000055.1 GCA_946886925.1 uncultured Terrimonas sp. | reverse complement strand
ATTTTTCTCATAGGACTAACCATCACTGCTTTTTCTGTTTTATACAGAAATCTTAGAGCTCAGCAAAGGCTTACCAATATTAAAAACGACTTCATCAGCAATATCACCCATGAGCTAAAAACGCCTATTTCTACAGTGAGCGTAGCGATTGAGGCGATAAAAAACTTTAATGTATTACAGCAGCCTGAGCGTACAAAGGAATACCTTGACATAGCAGGAAATGAATTAAACAGGTTGTCTATGCTGGTAGATAAAGTGCTCAAACTTTCGATGTTTGAAAAACAGCAGACAGAACTAAAATATGAACAATTTGACCTAAAGCAACTGGCAACCGAAGTGATAGACTCCATGGGACTGCAATTTGAAAAAGCGAAAGCAAAAGTTAGCCTGCACAGTTCCGGCAGCCAGTTTATGATAACGGCAGATCAATTGCATATTACCAGTGTGCTGTACAATCTTTTGGATAATGCGCTCAAGTACAGCAAAGACAAGCCCTTAATTGATGTGGGCATATCCTGTAAAGACAACGAATGCACATTAAGCGTGAAGGATAATGGGATTGGAATACCCGCTGAATTCAAAAACAAAATCTTTGAAAAATTCTTCCGTGTTCCAACCGATAACAGGCATAACATAAAGGGATACGGTTTAGGCTTAAGTTATGTAGCCCATATTGTTCAACAGCACCAAGGCGCCATTACCCTGCACAGCGAACCCGGCAATGGAAGTGAATTCATAATAAAATTGCCCCTTACCCATGAAGAAAACTAAAATACTGTATGTTGAAGATGAAACATTCCTGGCGAAAATTGTAAAAGAAAGCCTTGAAAGCCGGGGCTATGAAGTTTTGTTAGAAATGGATGGTGCAGATGTGATGACACAATTTCATGAAATCAAACCTGATATCTGCATCCTGGATATTATGCTTCCCAATAAAGACGGCTTTGCCATTGCGGAAGAAATCAGGCAGGCTGACATTTCCATGCCCATAATTTTTTTAACTGCCAAAACTCAAACCACCGACCTGGTAAAAGGGTTTAATAAAGGCGCCAATGACTATATACGCAAGCCTTTTAGCATGGAAGAACTTATTGTACGTGTGGAGAATGCTTTGCGTTACCGCAATGGTGAAGTGCAAAATCCGGAGCAAAAGGACGAGATAAGGATGGGTAAATATGTTTTTAATCCGCACCGGCAAACTTTGACCTGTAATACGGAGGAGAAAAAATTGTCTTTCAGGGAAAGTGAGTTGTTGAAACTGCTGTACGAAAACCGCCAGCATGTTATTGACAGAAGAGATATCCTGAACGTACTATGGGGAAGTGATTCCTTCTTTAATTCACGAACATTAGATGTATACGTCACCAAAATCAGGAGCTATCTTAAAAGCGATCCTGCATTGGAGATTATTACCATAAAAGGGATTGGCTACAGGTTTGTAATGGAATAAAAGAGCCCGGTCTCCGTAGCAGACCAGGCTTCAACCTTAACCATTCTTATATTTACCTTAACCGTTTAAGACTGTGGAAAATTTTAAATATTTTTTGTCGGGCGAATAAATGAATAAACAGGAACCCTCTTTAATAGCATCAATAATGGCCCTGTGATCCTCCATCGGCACTGCCGGGCATCCATAACTTCTTCCCAGCATTCCTTTTTCCTGCAAAAACCGGTCGTCGGCATAACCGGCGCCATGTATCACTATGCTTCTCCTGAATGCTTTATCGTTAATATTCTTTTCCATTCCCCGCAACCGCAGCGAATAACCGTTTTCGCCACTGTAGGTTTTTGCTGTTACATAAAACCCAAGACTGCTTTTATGAGATGACATAATATTGGAGAACTGATGTGCAAATTCCATTCCCGAGTTTTTTCCATGCGCCACCCTGCTGTTGAATAAAAGCTCAACATTTTTCAGGTCAATAATATACATTCTTTTTTCACGCGATGATCTTGAAAAATCAATGATCGTAAGAATGCTGTCCCTGTTTAACCTGCCCTTATTAGCCAACTTACTAAACCCTTTCATTGCCAGTTCGAGCACATTCTTTTGGAGTCCCAATTCTTGTAAATGAATGCTGTCGTATAAGCGGTTTACAAATACTTTGCGGACCTCTGCACGAAAATCGGTTGGAAGATAATAGCTAACTGTTGGAAGAACCGGGGAAAAAAGGTTTGCTTTGGTACCCGAAATGAGCACGGGCGCAAGAAAAAGAAAGGCAAGTGCCAGTTTTTTAGGTACGGAATGGAATTTCATCGGATTATAATTTCTAAGCCCCATATTAACGGCATTAGCTTTTGGATATTGTAAATAACAATCCTGGAAAATATCTTCTTAGTCCAGGCATAATATCTTATTTAATCTTTTAAAATCAGCGTGATTGCCCTTATTCAAAAGGTTGCAAAGATACGAATCCGGGATGCAATTGCTGCTTTGTTTTGACATACATTAACAGATTTGAAACACGAGATGTAAGTTATTCTTTAAATATACGATTTAGTTAAAATATTCAGGGGCTTTATCATTTATCAATAACAATTTTTAATTTTTTAAGCACATTATTGATGTCAATTGTTATGGTATAAATCAATTCAAACTGATCGGTTATGGTTTTAAAGCCCGACAGTGTTTTTCTTACGTTGCTGTTTGCCGATCCTTCTGTTAATTCAGACACTCTTTGTGTTAAAAGACCCTGTATAATGTCACGTATCTGCGCAAACCCTTTTTCTGTCAGATCTGTTACTCCGGTCCCGCTGTTTTGAGACAAGGCGATACCTCTTTGCATTTGCCATTCTATGCTGTCTGCTACAGATTTAAATGCATCGGAATGATACCTTGGCGCCAGGGATTGCATGTATATACCCAGGGTGGCAATATGAGAGGTAAGCATATGATTACCTACCACCAGGTGGTGCAGTAATTGAGCCTGCCTTGTTTTGTGTTTAGGTTCCGATAACAGGCGTTGGAAAGCATCTGAAAGATTGGCCAAAGCCACATAAGTGTCTTTTCGTGCTATTTTATATACATTGATCTCCGGCGCAACTGCATAAAATGCACGGGCCACCGTACTAAAATATTGAAGGTTGGCTTCCATTAATTTATGAATATATTCATTTACCTGCTCCTGCTCCCACTTTGGTAAAAAGAACAAAGCAGCTGTAAAAGAAATAGCTGATCCTATAGCCGTGTCTATTACACGGTCTGTTGCCAGGCTTTTGAAATCTGCAGGGTGCAGAAAGTGAAAAGCAAGCAGTACATATATTGTAATGGCCGCCACGCTTATTGAATACTGGATCTGCAGAAAACTATAGCCAATGATCATTGTTATGATCATCGCACCAAACAGCACAGTATCGGTTTGCACATTGTACAGCAATAAAAACCCCGCTCCTGCACCGGTTAATGTACCCAGCAGCCGTTCCACATTTCGCTTTTTGCTGATGCTGTATGCAGGTTTTAATATGGTAACAATAGTTAAAAGTATCCAGTAGCCGTGGCCAAAAGGAAGAAACTGCGCAATAATATATCCGGCCAAAACACACAGGCTAACCCTTAAAGAGTGACGAAATATATTGGACTTCAGTGAAAAATTCTCTGCAAGCAACTTGGGGTCAAATTCCTGGCGTGAAACGAAGTGCTCAGCATCTATTTCGTGTTTTATTTCCTTGTCGGCTTCGCTGCTGTAAGCTGTGTATTTGTGCAGGCGTTTTATACGATCAGCAATATCCTTTACGGAATTCAATATATGCCTGAGACTGATAAAGCCTTCTAAGTTATCGGGCTCCAGAACGGAATTCCTGTATGCTACAAACGCATCCTCCGTTTCTTTGATAAGCGTGTTTAAGCTGTCTGTATCTCTTGATGGAAATCCGCTTTGAATAACCAATCCTATTTTATCCAATTCATTTGCAGCTTCCAGGATAAGCTGCCTGAATTGCTCCAGAATATTTCCTTCTTTAAAATATTCATGAAGGGATTTATAATTTTGTTGTGATGTCATCACCTGCTCAAACAGGTCAACCGAATCAATGAACATCATCAATAAAATCCGTCCCCTCGTGGTAGACTCCCTGGTAAACCCTCTTGCTTTGAATAACAATTCCCTCAATTGTTCCTGCTGGTGATGTATGCTTATTTGCAGGGGAAGAAGTTCTTTATACACTTCATCATATACCACATGGCTCTTGTATAATTTTGATTTTGTTTTAAGGTATGAGGCGGTAAGCATAATGCATTCCCCCAGCGCCTGCTGAATAAGGCGATACGGTTTTAACGAATACAGCAAAAGACTTAGCAGCATATACCAAATGCCTCCCCCCAGCATAAAAAGGGCATCGCTGATTACCCGCTCCTGCGCATAATGTACGTCAATATTAAGTACAATTACAATAATGGCAATAAGTCCGATGGCATTGGTGCGGTTGCCATAAATACCGATAAAGGAGAGAAAAAAGCTTAATACAGTAAGTTCTGCGGCCAGCAACCAGGGGTAATTGCGTGTGTACCCGATAATGATAGCAACAATAAAATTGAGGATATTACTGGCCAACATCCCATTCCTGCGGTGATGAATCGGTCCGGGCGAGTCGGTAAGGCTAACCATTAAAGCCCCCAATGGCAATGCAATACCAACGGAAAGCAGGTTGAACTTGTATAAAATCCAGGCAGGCAAAATTGCCCCTACCGTAATTCTCAGCCCTTTTGTAAGATATTGCCCGGTTATAAATTTCTTAAACTCGGTCACATAATTCATACCTGGAATTGTACGCAGCATTTGCAGGTAAAATTAGGTGATAATGAAGGGAATAATGGACTGGTTAAATTGAAGTGTTGAAAATACAAATCAACGAAATGAATCTCTGATCAGTATTTAGGCAGAATAAAGCATTCATCAATAGCTTATGGTGTTGCCGTTGGACATCTATAAGAAGTGAGCGTAAATGCCAATCCCACTTCTGCTATCACATATGCATCTGTTTGATTCCTGAATCCTCTCTGGCGGGATTTTGTGCCTATCCTTACACCATCTCCGGTTTCATAGGAACGATCCTGCAATAAATACCATGGAGTAAGCGCACCGCCAGGCAGGGTGGTTGCAAATGCATCAGGATAATAATAAGTACTTACATCATCTATATAATCGGAGGTAGTAAACCGGTAAGCCACTTCAAAAGAGAAATTAATATTGGGATTAATATTGTATTTAAAGCCCATACCCAGTGGCATGCAAAAAGCTACGGCGCTATACGGTTTACGTGCGGGATACAGAGATGAACCCTGACCCTCTGTACCTAAAGTTCGCAAAAAATATTTTTTACCCTGTAAATATGCGTAGGGATCGTAGTTAAAAGCGCCTACACCAAGCGTAACATATGGAGTAAAGTTTAAGAAAGGCTCTCCAGGCACAAAGCGCATAAAGTTAAAATCTCCCTGGATGGTTGCTTCCCAAAGATTACTGTTAAAACTGAGGTTCCTTCTTTTTTGAAAATCGTTCTTGCTATAAATATCAGAATACCCTATTTGTGCATAGTGTACCCCAAGACGTAATGCGATGTATTCTCCAAACTGTTTACGAAAAAAAACACCCAGTGCCGGCTTTGGGCGGTTTAGTGATGCGTTGGTATTGATGTCGCCAAAATAATGTGCGGCACCCACCGTAACCCCAAATTCACCTTCCTGCACAACGCCGTCTACCTGTGCCATTGAAGATGAAAAAAAGGCTATACAGAAAATTGATACGAATAACTTCTTCATCAATACAAAATTTGTTTTACAAAACACTCATCGCTAAAGTTGAAACAATTTAATACGCATCTGAACATCGTATCGTACCACCCCGTTAAGTAATGCAAAATACAGGATTAGTAGCTAATGTCAATGATATTGTGATTGATTTTAATGAAATCTTAATAGAAAATAAGGCTCAATTTCTTTTGTCAAGCCCCCAGGAAAGCTTGCTTCTGAGGGTTTGTAAGTAACTGTTTTCGTTCAACCGCAGCAATCCTATCGTAAACGCTTCTTTTTTAACGGCTAACTGTATGTCTTTATTCACAATTTCACGGCGGGAATCCAGCGCACATATAAATTGATCTGTTCGTCCTTCTATTTCAAAAGAAACAATGCTATCATCGGGTATTACTATGGGCCTAACGTTAAGATTATGAGGAGCTACAGGTGTTATGATAAAGCTTCCGGATTCGGGAAATAATATTGGTCCGTTACAACTTAACGAATACCCTGTTGATCCGGTAGGTGTAGATACAATTATTCCATCCGCCCAATAGGTGTTTAAAAACTCGCCATTGAGATAGGTATGGATCTTAATCATGGAAGAAGTATCTCTTTTGTGGATGGCGAATTCATTAAGTGCATAAGGCGTTTTACCAAAAAGGGGGATATTGGCATCCAGGTGAATAAGGCTTCTTTTGTCTACAACATAAGTACGATTAACCAATGCGGTTACAGTATTGGTGAGTTCATGCTTACCAATAGTAGCCAAAAATCCCAGTCGGCCGAAATTAATACCCAGTACAGGAATATCACTATCCCTTATAAAAGTTAATGTATCTAACAAGGTACCATCGCCTCCCATACTTATAACACACTCAAAACTGTCATCCAGGTCGCCTGCATCAACAAATGTGGGATATTGATTGGATTGGAAAAGATGTTTGACCTGTTCAAAAAAATCATGATGTATATAGCATGATATCTTTTGCTTCTCCAGTTCATTTAAGAGCAGCATAAGATCTTCCTGCCTAACGGTTTCACCACCACGGCTGTATATCGCAATTTTCATCAGTATAGTATTTTCTAAAAACCAAGACGGGCCTGTAAAAATAGGCCGTTTTCACCTAACTGGTTAAAGCTATATTCCAGGAAAAGGGTAAGATCGTAAATAGACAGCATATCCAGCCCCACACCACCGGTATACAATAAGCGGTTATTGAGCGGGTTAGCACCCAGCACTTTTTTACTGTATACATATCCCAGATCACCATATGTTTTCAGGTAAAATTTAAAAGGAATAACCCCGTAAGACCTCGATTTTAGTCCCGTTTTTAATTTAGGACTCCATATTTCCCTTCTCAATGTTATTTTAGACATGCCGCCGGCAACCCCATCTACCACGTAATACTCCAGCCCGCGCATAAACATATCGCCATAGCCCATCATTTGCTGGTTGAAATAAGGCTGCTCGAAAGGCAGTTTTACGGTTGCTACACCCTGTACCGAAAAATAATATTTGGGAAACAATTCCCAGTATTTCCCTGCTTTTGCAGAAAATTCCCACAGGTTCATGTCTTTGGTAATGCCTCTTTTCATGAAAGAAAATTCCCCCTGAAAACCTTTCAACGGAAAGGGAATATAATTGACATTGAAATACTGGTATTGATAATTGAGTTCGGGATACTTTACTTCCTTTGTATTATTTCCATAATATTCCGGGTTGAGGCTTAATACTGAATCATTGATCTTGTTGACATTATAGCTCAACTTTACGTTATGCCTCCTTATATAGCCGGTACGGTAACTGTAGCCCAGGCCTACCCGCAATTTTTCGGTTACAAACCTGCTTTCATCCTTATAAAATATCTGCTTATTGTTTTCCGTAGTATAATTAAGCTCTTTATTTTGCGAAAACTGGAAGTCAACGCTCATGCCGTTTTTTAATGAATTATCAAAATAAGGCGCTGTATAGTTAAGCAGTACCTGCTTTGAATATCCGGTAATGAGCCATATATTTAGCTTATCGTTTCTGCCACTTACATTATTACCAATGAGTTTAATGCCGTAGTTTACTCTGGCCAGGCTGGCACCGTATTCATTGATCCAAACATTAAAATTGCGGTCAACAGGTTTGAAATAAGGAACAGGAAAATAATACCATCTTTCCTTTACATCAATAACAATGTCCATCGAATCATTGAACCAATTGGAAAAATCAACTGTAACATCAATAAACAGCCCTGTATTAATTAAATTTTGCTTTGAGCGCGGAAGGTTTTTAAGTATATCCGAAATGGAGTATTGACCATTTTCCTTCATGGGTATTTCCCTTGCAATAATATAGGTTTTGGTAATTTTATTGCCGGTAATGATAATATCACGTATAGTAAGAAATGATGACTTCAGCACGTTGTCATCTTCATGGGGTATTTCCTCTTTTTCCTGGGCTAACAGACATTGAAAAAAGCAAAGCACCATCCCGCACAATAACACGTATTTATACAGTACCCTCATCCGCTCTATTGATGTATATATTGTTTTTGTGACCAAAGAACTAAAACAGGAGTATTACACAATTTTATTCGTTCTATAACTGGTGCCGAATTAAATATTAAGATAATTCATTAAATGAACAAAGTTATTCTGTAATTCATTCTGGTAAAGCTCTTCGCCATAATAATATTTTATATGATACTCATGACGTTGCAGGGTTGCTATAATATCCGATATCTCGGCCTTGTTAATGCGGATGGTAATAGTAAGGTGTTGGGAAGTTGTATCGAAAAAACTATTGAGTTGTGTAATGTAAGCATCGTTCGATTCAATCAGCCTGTTTAATTCTCCCGCCGAAAAATCGCTCTTCTCCATTTCAAGGATAATAATGCCCCCCTGTTCTTCGATACCGGCAAAAACAGCCAAATGTCTGAACAGATCGTCTTGGCCAATAGCACCTAATAATTCATACCGTTCAGTTATTACCGGCACCACAGATAAATGAAGGTCTTTTGCACGTTTTACAGCCAATAAAAAAAAGTCGTTTTCGCGTACAAAAGGGGCGGTAAAAATCCCTTTCAGGCTTCCCATTGTGCTGCTTTCATCGTTGTCCAATAAATTATCCTCGCTTATCAGGCCCAGGTATTTATCTTCATCAGCAACAGGCAGGTGAGATACATGAAAATCATTCATCTCCTGCAATGCTTTAGCCGCACTGTCATCCAAATGCAAAATGGGAATGTTCTGTGATATAAGTTCTCCTGCAAACATAAGAAGTACATTTTCTTATACAGTATAGATGCAAATTAACCGGTTACCGCTGCAGGTTCGTTCAATTTTGTGAGAAACTGGTGCAAAATTTTGTTAAACTCATCGGGTACCTCCATCATAGGCGCATGTCCGCACTGATCAATAAAATGCAATTCACTGTTTGGAATAAGGCGGTTGAATTCTTTGCCAACGAAGGGAGGAGTAATGGTATCATTGTTTCCCCAAACCAGTAAAGTAGGTTGTTTAATTTCATTCAGCTCTTCGCCCAGGTTATTGCGGATAGCACTTTTAGCCAATGCAATAATCTTTATCACTTTTAACCTGTTGGAAGTAATTTCAAATACTTCATCTACCAGCTCTTTAGTGGCCATTTTGGGATCATAAAAAGTGAGCTCTGTTTTGGTCCTGATGTACTCATAGTCGCCCCGTTTGGGATAAGTATCCCCCATCCCGCTTTCAAACAGTCCAGAACTGCCGGTAAGTATGAGTGATTTAATGTTTTCGGGATGTTTCAAAACATAAAGCAAAGCCACATGCCCACCCAGGGAATTACCCAAAAGATGAATATTTGAATAGGATTTGTATTCTATAAACTTATGAACAAATTTTTCTATTCCGCCAACAGAAGTGTGCAGCAAATCAAGCTCCAGCAACGGAAGTATGGGTACAACCACTTTATACTGGCGGCGGAAATATTCAATAAGGTCACCAAAATTACTAAGCGCCCCAAAGAGGCCATGGAGTAAAATCAACGTTTCACCGTTGCCTTCCTCAACATATTTGAATTTGCCATCTTGTTTAATTTCGTAACTCATCCTGTTCATACCTCAATTAATTGCTAAAATAATTTTTTTGCTCCATATACAGCACCGTTCCTTACAAAGAAAAGGAAAAATCTTTGAAATAAATGGTTATCGCCGGCCCCGGCGTCATGC
>CAMPJQ010000054.1 GCA_946886925.1 uncultured Terrimonas sp. | reverse complement strand
GAAAATAAATAAACGGTAAGGATCGAATTGATATGGCATTCCAGGCTTTATGAAAAAAAGCTGTGGTATCTGTTATTTATACGATTTGATTTATCAATGCCATAATAAGGCCATAACCGGTTACTACGATTATGAAGAAGTTTATTTGTTCTATAGTGCTATCAGCCGTTTTTAGCAGTGCATGCAATACCAAAAATGATTATGAAGCCGTATTCAGCAATCCACTGCTTTACAGCAACATAACCAACCAGCTAACGGAAGTAATTACCTATGATATTTTTTCACCGCCGGTGGCCAGCAGAATTTATGCTTATGGTCACCTGGCGGCCTATGAAGTGATGGCGCATGGCAATACAAAGTATGCCACGCTTGACGGGCAATTAAAAGATTGGGAAAATGTGCCGGCACCACCTCTAGGAGCGCCCATCCAGTATCAGTTTGCGGCCTCATTGGCCTTGATGCATATTGGTGAGACACTTACATTTTCAAAAGAAACTACCGCTGCCATTATTGATTCATTACACCAACTGGCAAGAGACCATGGTATGCCTGATGACGTGTATAATAACTCCGTAAAATATGCAGATACTGTTGCAAAACATGTATTGCAATGGAGTAAAAAAGACAATTATGCGCAAACCCGCTCTGCGGCAAAATATACAGTACCCGATGATGAGGCCAAATGGGTGCCTACACCGCCGGGATATTTCCAGGCAGTGGAGCCCCATTGGGCAACCATAAGAACCATTGTTATGGATAGTGCTAACCAATTTGGTGCACCTCCGCCACCTACTTTCAGCAAAGACAGCAACAGTATTTTTTATAAAATGGTGAACGAAGTGTATCTCACCGGCAAAAACCTTAATCCTGAACAAAAAGCCATTGCAGACTTTTGGGATTGCAACGGATTCAAGATGAACGTAGCCGGGCACGTTATGTTTGCCACCAAAGCTATGACGCCCGGCGGACACTGGATGGGTATCACCGGCATTATTGCAAAAAATAAAAATTCAGACTTCGATGAAACCGTATACAATTATGCTGCTGTTTCATTTGCTGTGATGGATGCGTTCATATCGTGCTGGGATATGAAATTCGGATGGAATGTGATTCGCCCGGAAACCTATATCAATAAGTATATCGACGAGGACTGGAAACCTGAATTGCAAACACCACCTTTTCCGGAATATACCAGCGGACATGCCATTATTTCTACTGCTGCCGCCAGCGTACTTACTTCGATATATGGGGATAATACTCCCTTCAGAGATACTACGGAGAGGGCGTGGGGCTGGCCCGACAGAGAGTTTAAGTCGCCGCGGGAAGCCGCGGCAGAAGCGGGTCTCAGCCGATTTTACGGAGGAATACATTACCGGAATTCGGTAGACGTAGCCACGGTGCAGGGAGAAAAAATAGGAGCATTGGTTATGAGTAAACTAAAAATGAAAAATAAACAAACACAATACGGTAAGCTTTCCGAATAAGCTTTTTTATAAGGCAGGCAAATCCGCAAAAGATATTGAAGAGCGTTTTGGAGTTTTAAGTATATAAGAGACGCCGTGATTCTTCACGGTGTATTTTTAAAACATCAGAAAAATTCAAATCCTAAAAGGTATTATGGTTCCCGGCACCTGCCGTACCGGATTTGACGATTGAAGCCGGCACCACAAGCAAATAAGCGTTTTGGAGTTTTAAGTATATATCTGACACCGCGATTCTTCGCGGTGTATTTTTTTAAAATTTCATGCCCAATGAACAACTGTTATTTTTTAGAGGTCGTTTTTGCCTTCAATGGTTCAGACACAAAAACATGCCTTTGTATCCGGTGCGGAATAGGAATATGAAAATGTGCAAAGAATAGCTTGATAATAAAAAACAGCCACCCCTGGCTCTGTCAATATTGTATCCATTTCAAACTAAAACCGGCCGTAATGCAGGAATCAAATTTCAAATCACTCCTGTTTCAGCGACGCCAGGTAAGCGAGGCTGCGTGGCACCTGTTCAACCTAGCGTGATGATTCGTCTTCAATAAAATAATGTTTTACACCGGCTTTTTTTGCAGCCTTCATTATGGCAGCAATGCCAACATCGCCCGAACCCAGCACTACATTGGTTTCTACATCGGCCTCGCCTTTCTGGTTCCCTTCTGTTCCTGTCTTCCTGTCTTTAAGGTGCATTAAAGGAAAACGGCTGGGATATTTTTGAAGCAATGCTACCGGATCCTGACCCGGGTGTTTTACCCAGAATACATCCATTTCAAAATTGGCATAGGCAGGGTTAAGGTTTTCTGCAAGATAATCAAACAATGTTCCCTTACCGTAAGCTCCAAATTCATATCCGTGCGCATGATAGCACAAAGCAATTCCATTTTCTTTCAACAGCTTTCCGGCCGAATTAAATACATTGACTGCATTTTTAGCATCATCAATTGTAAAAACGTCTGTATGCGGAATCCAGAATACAACCACATATTTTGCGCCATAGGTTTTGGCCAGGTCAACAGATGCCTGAGGATCTTTAGCCAGTTGCTGAAAATCGGCGCCTACACTAACAACTTTCAGGTTATTTTTCTTTAGCAGGGACTTAAACTCACCTGGCGGCAACCCATAGCTGCCGCCGCCTTCCAGCTCCTTAATACCCATTTTACTTATTTTTTCCAGCATGACAGGAACATTACCCGGGAGCTGCTTTCTGAAGCTGTATAACTGCACACCTATTTCCTGTGTAAAAACAGGTATGGCAATAATGAACAGCACTGCCACCGTACATATTTTTCTAGCTATAACGTGGAAACTGCGAACCATAATAAATATTTTTTCTACCTCAAAAATGAAATCTTTATAAATGTACAAAAGATTTATTCCTTTCGGGTATCACACAATTGATGAATATATTTGCTGAACTAAATTGTATGTTTATGCAAGACGGAACTGCCGAAGAACGACTGGCTCGTTTAGGATTAACGCTGCCGCCGGCACCCAAGCCAATGGGCGTTTACAAACCCTGCCTCATAGATGGCAGCCACCTTTACCTTTCAGGACATGGCCCTGTGCAGGAAGACCAGGCCCTTATAAAAGGACGCATTGGAAAAGATATGGATGAGGAACAGGGTAAACTGGCTGCAAAGCAGGTAGGGTTAACCATGCTGGCAACTATACGTGCCCAAATTGGAAGCCTCGACAATATAAAACGCGTAATTAAACTGCTTGGTATGGTAAATTGTATACCCGAATTTGAAAAACATCCCTACGTGATCAATGGCTGTAGTGAATTGTTTGCTTCAATATGGGGAGAAGAAAATGGGGTAGGTGTGCGCAGCGCGGTAGGCATGGGCTCTTTACCGGGTAATATTCCTGTTGAGATAGAAGCGATATTTGAACTGGTATAATAAAAAGAATTATGATGCATACAAATCATTCAGCAAATGAATGGTACGCAGTTGATGATGCCAACAATATAGATTCTCCGGCATTGTTCGTGTATAAAGACCGGGTAAAGGAAAACATTCGTTTGCTAAAAAGCATGGTAAACGATGTGCACATCCTGCGTCCGCACGTTAAAACCAATAAAATGGCTGAAGTGTGCAGCATGATGCTGGAAGAGGGCATAACCAAATTTAAATGCGCTACGATTGCAGAAGCGGAAATGCTGGCAACTATAGGAGCACCGGATGTGCTGCTGGCTTACCAGCCTGTTGGTCCTAAAGCAGAACGATTCGCGAACCTTATTAAAGCATATCCGTCCGTTCATTTTGCATGTTTAACAGATAATGAAGAAAGCGCAAAACACATCAGTAAGGTAGCTGAGGTGAATGGTATTGTAATAAATGTTTTTATAGACCTGAATATTGGAATGAACAGAACCGGCATTGTACCGGAAAAAGCTTTACCGCTTGTTGCCTTCATCCTTTCATTGAAGAATATAAAGCTGGTTGGCTTACATGGCTATGATGGTCATATACGTGATTCCGATACGACTATACGGCAACAAAAAAGTGATGAAGGATTTGGGCAGGTAGCAATATTACATCAGAAGATAAAAGAAACTTATAAGCTTTCTTTAAAAATAGTAATGGGTGGCACACCTACGTTTCCAACACATGCCAACCGGCATAATGTAGAATGCAGCCCCGGTACTTTTGTTTTTTCCGACTGGGGATATAAGCATTCTTTTCCCGATGAGCCTTTTGAGTATGGGGCGCTCGTTATTACAAGAGTAATCTCCATAGTAGATAAACATACCATTTGCACCGACCTGGGACATAAATCCATTGCCGCAGAAAATCCCTTGCCGCGGGTTCATTTTTTAAATGCGCCGGATGTAATGCCAACAGGGCAAAGTGAAGAACACTTAGTATTGCGTGTGGCAAATGCTGCTCAATACCACCCCGGTGATATACTATATGGCATCCCCGTACACATATGCCCTACCGTTGCTTTGTACGATAGGGCATACGTTATAGAAAATAAAAAAATCGCCACAGAATGGCAAGTAGTGGCAAGAAAAAGAAGCATTAGCTTTTGAGAACCCTGCTGTCATTCTGTTTTAATAAACTCCCACCACTCTTCTGCACTATTGTTTTGGTTTGCCGGGAAATATACTACGAACCTGTTTCCCTCTATCTCTGTTATATTCCATTCGGCAAAATCAAGCATGTCGTTACCCGGCCAATCATCGTAATATAAAATGATCAATTTTTTAGTAGTTGAATTATAAGTCCAACCACCGTTATCCAGCGATTCACTGTCGTCAATAATATCGTAAACCAGGTTACTGCAGGTAGAACTATCCATATCAAGGGATCTTTCAATAAAGCGATATTCATAAGAAAATGATCCGTTGTGCAACAAATTTATTTCATACTTTGTAAGGCGGTAATCGTTCACTACCATGCTGTCGGAAATGTCGCCGGGAGATTGCGGATATGTCTCCGGTTGGTCATCAACGCAGTAAAAGGTTTCAACAGATACCCCCAAAGGAGCATATGCATCTGTCCATCCGGTATTTTCTTCAAGACTATCATTGGTCATTGACCGGTTCAGCTTCCATTTTCCCTCAAACCTGCTGTCGCCTCCTGCGGTTTCAATAGTAGTACATTTTTTAATGATGTTACCGTAATTATTGTTCTCATCATAGCCCATATACTCTACACAAAATATTCCCGGTTTCATATCTTCCGGCAGATTTATAACAATAAGAGAATCGTTATAGTCCGGCTCGTCCATTATTTTACTGGATGGAAAACTGCGTTTTTTAACGCTTGTACTGAATCCAACGGGTTTTATTCGCGTCCTTTTTCTACCAGAAAGCGGAGGTGTGGAAAAATCAATTTTAAAATAGGCAGTTGAATCACCGGATATTCTCAAAAAATAACCTGCAATTTCACCACTTGCTATTTGAGGCTTTATTACTACATATTTCCCTGCTAATGCAATGGCAGGCTGATCATCCGCAATGGAACTTATTTGTGGCCCGGCACCGGACGGAGGCGGCATTGAGCCTTTTGTAAGAACACCGTGATACAGTGCAATTTTTTCAGAAAGCGTTGCTGCCTTTGAAGAATCAATACCCGGATCTGCATCTTCGCCAGCTGTGTTATTTTTTTTGCAGGATACAAAAAAAAATGCGGTGCAAAAAAGTACAAAGAAAAATTTGTGTAAGAACATAGGTTGGTGTTTTATGGTTAGCAAAAAAATCAATGGTTAGTTATCACAACGGCATCTCAATATGCCTTTATTACAATTTCTAACACTTCGGCACGCAGTTGGAAAGTACAAAATTTCCTGCTTTTTTCGAATTATTTCAAGGCTGATAATTAAATTGACAGGCTTCAACAACATTCCATGTGTGCATAGCAACTTAGAAACTCACCCCACTCCGGATCCTGTTCAGTAATTGATTGTAGCAATTATTCACCAGTCTTGTTGCCAGCTCCTCCCTTGAAGGAGGCCGAACAGTTCCTGAATTATTGATGAGGTTCCGGTCTGAAGCTTCCAAAGCCCGCTGATCACCGGTGTAGCGTGCCGTTTCATGCTGCCACGTATAATTATCGCGAAAGCGATCCGATAATATATTGCGGCCACTCAACCAGTCATAAATGCGGCAATCCAACGAAGCCCGGCTTTGTAATATACGCCGGTTTACATGTACAGTGGCCGTAACGGTTTTATAAACAGGCTTTGCCGGAACGGACCGGGTTTGCCCTATCTCTATTTTTTTTGAACGCTGTATGGTGTAACTGTCTGTATATACACTGCCGATATACAAATCATTAAAATTCAGTTCCACCACCCTGTCTGCCTTTATAAAGTTAGCTTCAGCTTCCCTGTCGGTATAAAAACGGGTATTGTTATAAGATGCATTATTAAGGTCGCGAACCATTGTATACTGCAGGTAATCGTTATCGAACCCCCAGTAGCGCCAGTTATTGTTATAATAATTCACAGGTTGTACCACTACTTTAACTGTTGCCAGTTCCTGCGCCTGCAGTAGAAGATCCTCTACATCGCGGTAATGGGGATATGCGTTATTTGCTTTAACGAACATTTCATAAGCTTTCTGTCCGTAAGGCCGGTTGTTATACGACATGTAGTGTAGCCCCTGGTTATAATATTCATCCGCAGCTTTTTGTTTCGCTTCCTGTATTTTAATGGAAGGATCCCATGGGTTGGGAATTATTTCAGCCGCTGCGGGTATAGATATGATCTGGCTGTACATTTGAGCTGCAACCTGGAGTTGATTTGCAATTTCCATCCAGCGGTCGCCGGCACTCATATTATTGTAGGTATTGCTGTTCATGGCTTTGCGTACACCGGCTGCCTGCCTGTACGCATCGGGTAGTAAGGCTGCGGCGTCCTTATCATCCGCATTCTTTTTTAACCGTTCCAGCAATGCAAAAACAGTTTGATCATCGGCCGTATAGCGCTTTTCTATTTGCCTGGTAGAAGAACAGTTCAGCAGCAACCCGCTCAACAGCAGAAAGAGCACTTTTTGCATCACAAAAGATTTTATCTAAATCTACAAAAAAACCATCGCCTGGTTGAGCGATGGTTGAGGAAATGATTCAGATTCAATTATTTTAATCTAATGTGCCTGGCTTCTGCACATCGTGAGGAGCCACCTGCTCTGTTGGAGCGGGTACATTATATTTGTTTCTCAAATTTTTATATGCTACCCCATCCCACAAAAAAGCAAGAATGAACCATATAAAAAGCAATAACGGCACCAATATAGAAAGCTTAAGATTTCTTACTTCATCGCCAAGGTGCATAAATATTGACACGATGTAAACGGCCTTGCACAAGGAAAGAATAATCATACCTCCCTTTAAAAAGAGCAATAACCATCCGTCCATATGAAAGGCATAGTGAGACAGTCCCAATGCAAGTTCAGCTATGGTGAGGAAAAGCAGTATCCAAAAGGTTTTCCAAATCCTTTTCGTATTGGGTGCAGGCTCGTGCTGAAAAGTTATTTCGGGCGATGCCGCCATGTGTTGCGTTGCATGTTCCATGTGTTGCATATGCTTTTAATACAATAAATCGGTTAAATAAGATAAAAACAAAGAAATACAAATACCCATACCAGGTCTACAAAGTGCCAGTACAAACCCACTTTCTCCACCATCTCGTAGTGACCGAGGCGTTCGAAACGACCGTTGAGCGTCCAGAAATACATGAGAACATTAAACATTACTCCTGTAAATACGTGAAATCCGTGGAAACCCGTTATACCAAAAAAGAAGTTACCAAAGCCGGCCGGACCAGGTAAATGAACCTGGTGTCCTTCATGCATAAGCCCCGGAACGGCAGGTCCGAAATGGTTCTGCGTTATAGTAGCGCCTATTTCACGGATCTGTCCGTCAATCAAAACCGGGTGCGTGTGGGTAATCAGGTGAGTCCATTCCCATGCCTGGCAACCTAAAAACATAAAGCCACCTAAAATTGTCCAGAGCAGCCACTTCTCAACACCCTTCTTATTCCTTTTGTGTCCTTCATGTACGGCAAGCACCATGGTAACCGAGCTCATGATCAGTATAAAGGTCATCAGGCTCACAAATGCAAGCGGCAGGTTGGCATCTCCCATCAGGGGAAATGTATTAAACACATGATTGGGGTCGGGCCAGTAATTATGGCTTACCCGGATGGTGCCATAAGAAATAAGCAGGGCGCCGAAAGTAAATGTGTCACTCATCAGGAAAAACCACATCATCAGTTTCCCATAACTTACATTATAAGGGCTTTTCCCCCCCGTCCACCATTTATATCCGGCCGGTATGTGTGTTGACATGCAATTTAAATTTTATTAATGCTCAATTTTGTTCCCGTTAGTGCAATAAATGAAAAAATACAAAAATGTAAACCCAAAGAATATCTACAAAATGCCAGTAAGTAGCTACTATTTCCACCGGTATACTATCATAATTGCGCTTTTTTGTGCTGAATGCTTTAAAAAAAATAATTCCTAAGGCAACCGCACCACCCAACACATGCACAATATGCAAACCAGCTATGGCCAGTACAAAGGAATAGGCCGGATTAGAACCTATACCAATCATTTTCATACCCATTTCCCCGAACTGGAAAAATCCGTTCACCTGTAATATGCTGAACAGGATACCCAAAACAGCAGTTGTAGCGAGGAACAACCTGTATTTACCCATTTGATGCGCTTTGAATGCCCTCAAAGCCACTTGCATGGTTACGCTGCTAACCAGTATAACCAAAGTAGAGTATGAAAATATGCGCGGCAACGTAAAACTCTCCCATCCCGGCTGACTGCGCTTTACAATATAAGCGCTGGTAAGCCCGGCAAACATCATAATTATACCTGCCAGGCCCAGCCACATGTTAAACTTGTACGGATGTATTTTCTTTTGCTGCGCACTCATCATTTCTATCATTAGAACTTATTTAATCTGCTATATGCCCGCTACTTTGTCGGCAAGCAGGCTTAAAAGCACCACTGGTAAATAAATATAAGAACTAAACATTACTCTTCTGGCGGCCTGGACGTTCATTTCTCTGTATAAACGAACACATTGCCATACCATAAACAAATTTGCAACCAATATAATGACCAGGCTAACCTGTCCGCTCATATGTATCAGGTAGGGAATTATACCTACCGGTATCATTAAAAGCGAATAAATAATGGCCTGAATAGCCGAATATTTTGTTGGCCCGGCATCGGAAGGCATCAGCTTAAAACCTGCCCTGCTGTAATCTTTATGCGCAACCCATGCAATTGCCCAAAAATGCGGGAACTGCCAAAAAAACTGAATTGCAAACAACGCCCATCCGCCGGCACTCAATTCATCTGTGCCAGCCACCCAGCCAATCAAACAAGGTAAAGCTCCCGGAATGGCGCCTACCAGCACAGAAACAGAATGCACCTTTTTTAGAGGAGTATACACAAATCCGTACAGGAACAGGCTGAACAATCCAAGCATAGCCGCCGTCCAGTTAAACCAATACCCCACTATCAATATGCCTGCGATGCCAGCCATAGCGGCAAACGCTGAAGCTTCAGAAACACTCATTTTGCCATTGGCAACCGGGCGTTTCGCTGTGCGCTTCATCAATGCATCGGTATCTTTCTCTGTTATCTGGTTAATAGCATTGGCCGATCCGGTTATCAGCAATCCACCTATAAACAATAAAAGAACTGACAAAAAATTGAACGTAATAACCGGCGCCAGTAAATAACTGATCACACAGGAAAATACCACCGTAAAACTCAGGGTAAACTTTATCAACAGCATATAGTCTTTGAGCTTGTCAATTACTATAAAAGAAGCTGATTGCTGTACCCCGTCGTATGTATCCCTTACCTTCAAAAATCTCTGTTTTATCAGCACAAAGAGCTGTATTATCCCGCTTTGCGGAAATCATTAATGCTTTGACTCATCGTTAGTTACGGGCTCAGTTTGCGGAATAAAATCCACGTCATCCTTACCATAATCATACGGCCAACGGTGCACTTCAGGAATTTCTCCCGGCCAGTTGCCATGTCCGGGATTAATGGGTGTTGTCCATTCAAGCGTATTGG
>CAMPJQ010000053.1 GCA_946886925.1 uncultured Terrimonas sp. | reverse complement strand
CCAGATATCTTCAATAAAGTTGGTTACGGTTTCTTTGTTGTTTGTGTTCATATTTAGTGATTTATGAACTACAAAGCTGGGAATGAAAATTACAAATCACCTGAGACAAAAGTCACAAAATGAGCTGCTATCTTTTTTTTCTGATACGGCTTAGCGTTTCCCGTGCTATACCCAGATAAGAGGAGAGTTGAGATACGCTTACTCTTTGAATGATTTGAGGTTTGTTCGATAGCAAATATTTATACCGCCCGGCGGGGGTAAAAAGCTTAAATAAGTTTGTGTGTTCTTCCTGCATGATCAATAGTTGCTCTACAAGTCTTCTTCCAAAAGATTCAATCTCTGGTGATGCTTCATAAAGTTCTAAAAGAACATCTTTGTCAAATTCATAAATGATTGATGCTTCTCCCGCCTGTATAGTAGTGTCAGAGGGAAGTGAAGAACGTAAACTCTTAAGGTTGGTGGTGAAGTTGTTTTCAAATGTAAAGTCAGTATTGATGTCCAGTCCGTCTTTGTCCATAAAAGTGCGCAAATAGCCTTTTTCCACAAATACGATCTTTTTGCATACCTGGCCTTGTTTTAAAATGATCTCTCCTTTGGAAAGTTTTCTTTGGTAAGTGGCTTCAAAAAGTTTGCTGAGGGATACCTGGCTGAGTGGCGCCAATCCAATAACTTTTTTATGTAATAAGGTGTCTGTATTGTCTTTCATATTTTTATCCAATCAAGCTGCGTAGCACACAACGGTAACACTGGCAAAGTGCGGATAATATTGATTCGCCGCCGGAATACCCAAAGTGAAATTTATTTGCCATTTAAGGTATAACATTTTGTCCAAAGTATTCTCCAGCCGGGACAGTGGGTTGCATTCCAAATTGTCGCTGGCTGGTGAGGACACCAGCCAGGGCGGGTAAACGCAAAAACTGATTTCAAATATACCTTCGGTAATTCAGTGCCCAGCTCAAATCATTTGGATAATTTTGACCATGGAAAAACCGCTTTCGTTGCAATGAACCGGGAGTGATTTTAGCAGGAATTCCAAATATCAAACCCGTTTCTTTTAGCAACGGGTAAAAGCATGTATCTTATTGATCCATTCTAAATAAAAAATCAAATCAGATGGAACAATTTATAAAATTGTCTGCCGCAGATAAAGCCGCTTTTGAGTTGAACGGCTATGTAATCGTGAAATCACTCTATACAAAAAATGAAATTGATCTTTTAATGCAGGCGGCGGAAAATGACCAGGTTATCCGGCGAAATACCTATGGCAGAGCAGACAAGGATGGCAACACCACCAAACTGGCTTTATGGTATACCCTTGGCGATAATATTTACAGCCTGTTTGCACGGTCGCGCCGGATGTACGATGGAGTGGCCTTATTGCTGAATGGCGAACCGGCTCATTTTCATACCAAGCTCATGCAAAAAGAGCCTTTTGTTGGCGGCGCCTGGGAATGGCACCAGGATTATGGTTACTGGTACAACGATGGTTTTTTGTTTCCCGATATGATCAGCGTAATGGTTGCATTAACAGCAGCCACCCGTGAAAATGGTTGTTTACAGGTTTTAAGAGGATCTCATTTAATGGGAAGGATAGAACATGGCACAACAGGAGGTCAGAAAGGCGCTGATATGGAAAAGGTAAATATAGCAATGGAGCGCATGGAGTTGGTGTATGTTGAACTAGAACCCGGCGATACTCTATTTTTCCATTGCAACCTGCTGCACCGTTCCGACAAAAATACCAGTGCCGGGCCAAGATGGTCGTTAATATCTACCTTCAACCTCGTAAAAAACAAACCCTATAAAAAACAAGATCCTTCCTGCTATACGCCTTTTAAACCCGTTCCAGACGAATCAGTCCTGGAAGCAAAAATGGGTTTACATACGGGTGATGCAGGGTTTAAACAATAACAACCCGTTCGTGAGATGCATACAATAAACAGATTTGATTTTATCAATTGAATAGTTCATCGGAAAGCCTAAGGAGGAATTCCAAATTCTTGCTTTACTCCATGTGGGCGGTGAAGACACCGCCCACGGCAGGCCACCCTGGCTGGTGTCCCCACCAGCCAGCGACAAATAGTTCACCGAAAAACCTAAGAGGCATTCATTTTTAAACTTTAATTTTAGAAGATGACAGCAAGAAGAGATTTTATTAAAAAAACCATTATGGGTACTGCCGGAATAGGGATCGGCGGTATGGGCCTCAGTGCCAAATCGTATGCTTCAATCCTGGGCGCTAATGAGCGGGTAAACGTTGCTGTAATCGGAATACATGGTATGGGGCAAAATCATATCGCGGCTTACTCCGGGTTAAAAGATACACGCGTAAGTGTACTCTGCGATGTAGACAGTAATTTGTTTAACGAACGGATTAAAAAACATTTTGCCGATAAAATGTTGCCCGCGCCCAAAACCTACACTGACCTGAGAAAACTTTATGAAGATAAAGATGTTGACGCGGTTTCAATAGCAACGCCCAACCATTGGCATGCACTTGCCGCCATCTGGGCCATCCAGGCGGGCAAGCATGTATCGGTAGAAAAGCCCTGTTGTCATAACTTTTACGAAGGGAAGAAATTAGTGGAGGCGGCTGAAAAATATAAGGTTATCGTTCAGGATGGCGCTGAACAAAGAAGCAATCCCTGTGCGCAAACCATGGCAGCCTTCCTGCATTCGGGGAAGCTGGGCGAGGTTTACCTGGCAAAAGGGCTTTGTTACAAATGGCGCGACAGCATTGGTAAAACCCCGGATGAGCCCGTTCCGGCCGGCGTTGATTACGACCTGTGGCTGGGTCCTGCGCCCAAGCGGGCATTCTCCAAAAATCGCTTTCATTACAACTGGCACTGGAACTGGGACTATGGCAATGGCGATATAGGCAACCAGGGCGTGCATGAAATGGATATTGCGCGATGGGGACTGGGCGTTACCCTGCCTTCAAAAATAACGGCTATGGGAGCCCATTTTATGTTTGACGACGATCAGCAAACGCCTAACGATATGATGGCCCTGTTTGAGTTCCCTAATAGCAACGGCGCAGGCGATAAAAAAAAGATCCTGCAATTTGAAGTGCGGCACTGGATCACCAACCGCGAAGGCATAAAAAGTGAAACACCACAGTCCGGCAACAATTACATGATGAGCGCCGACAATACGGTGGGCAACCTGTTTTACGGATCCAAAGGCTTTATGAGCAAGAATGTAAATGAATGGGAAACGTTTATGGGAAAAGACCGTGAGCCGGGGGAAAGGGGAAGCGGACTGGGCGATCACTACCAGGATTTTATTAATGCCATACGCGCCAATGATCAAAGTGTTGCGAAAGGTGATATCCGCGAAGGTTTTTATTCTTGCGCGCTTATTCATTTGGCAAATATATCTTATCGTTTGGGGCGCAGTCTTGATTTTGATCCTGTGAAGATGCAATTCATCAGCGATGCAGAGGCGAACGAAATGCTGACCCGTGAGCATCGTCATCCTTTTGTGCTGCCCAAAAATGTATAAAAGAACCTGTGTTTATTAGCCAGAAAACTTAACAATTGATTTGCCTTTCCGCAGATAAAATCTCAATTCTGTTCGTTATTCCCAATTTCGACAAGCCGCCCGTTGATTTATTATGAAATTTGCAACAAATGCCTTGAAGCTTAGTAACAGCCCATGCTTATCATCGTTATCTCTTTGTGTATTCTTTTGGCAAAGGACCATTTAATTATTTTGAAGATTTAAATTATGACAGTATACGGCCTTCTTCTGTTGGCACATATTTTATCGGCTATAGTTGGACTGGGACCGGGTTTTGTTATGATTTATATTGTTACGAAGGCGGGAACCATGACGGAATTGAGGCATGCTTATATGATCCGCAACAGGCTGCACATTTTTGTAATGATCGGCGGAACGATGTTGCTGCTTTCCGGTCTTGCGATGGGGATTATGCGTCCTTATTTATTCCATGCCGGATGGTATGTTACCAGTTTAACGCTGTTTTTAATTGCTTTGGGGTTTGGGCCCCTGGTGCTTTCGCCCAGATCAAAACCGGTTAAGGCATTGCTGAAAAGCCATACCGGTGATAATATACCCGGGGAATATTACCGGTTGTCCAAAAAATTATTTTTCTATGAGCGGATAGAAAACCTGATTTTTTTGATCATCATTGCTCTGATGGCGCTGAAGCCATTTTAAAACAGGTTATACAGAACCAGGAATTAAAATAATTGTCACACAATTAAAATAACAATACTATGAATCAGGAAATCAAACCCGAGGAAGAATTGGATGTAAGAATGCTTGTTCCCATAGAACGGCATAAAAAGCTGGTAGCACTCTTCGGAGATTTACCCGCCGGCGAAAGCTTTATTTTTATAAATGACCATGACCCTATTCCGCTGTACTATGAATTTAAGTCCATATATGGCGACGTGGTCGGTTGGCAATACCTGAATCGCGGAGGAAGAGAATGGAAAGTAAAGGTTACGCGTACTGAAACGTCGCAGGCACGTGAATTAAAGGGTGTTGCAACGCTTTTGGACCTTCGTAAAGCGGATAAAAATACGTGGAAACAGATTGTGTTTCACCGGTATGGTATGATGGAGGAGGGAACCACTATGGAGCTTATTTCAAAAGGAAATCCTGTTGAGATCAGGGATATTTTCCAGGAGAAATTCAAAGGACAGCATACCTGGACTTATAAAAAAGAAGTTCCGGATGAGCACATCATTCACATCAAAAAGGAAGTAAAAAGCGGTTTGGGAGATGATGGATTTTCGGTAGTGAATGAATTTGACATTCGTCCTTATCCGCCAACGGAGCGCCATGAAATGTTTTATAAGGCTTTTGCGGATATAAAACCCGGAGAAGCATTTGAGTTTACGAATGACCATGATCCCAAACCGCTTTATTACCAGATGGAAGCTGAGAGCAAAGAGCCATTCAGGTGGGAATACCTCCAAAAAGGGCCGGAAATATGGAAGGTGAGGGTTATTAAGGTGAATGCGGGAAGCTGAATTCCGGGTGCTGCCGTTTTTATTTTAAATGTTGAATCAAAAAAGCGATAACCTTGCTTCTGATCTCCTCTGCATCGTACATGATTCCAAAGTGCGGTGCATCTTTAACTATGTTTAAGTCATTTTTTACACAATGGTATGTAAGCCACGCACTAAATAATTTGGATTGCTTATTTGACACAATATTATCTTTTTCTCCATGATAAATCAGGAAAGGCGGGTCGTTTTTATCAATATATGTAAGTGGACTGGCAGCTTTTGCTAAATCAGGTCTGGTCAATGGAGCTGCTCCTATCAATAAACCTTCGGGCGATTTTTCATCCTCATTTCCGGGTAGTAAAACCAAGTCAACCGGACCATAAAAATCAACTACCGCTTTATATTGAAAGGGACGGTAAGTGTTGGGAAAATAAAAGTTACTCACTTTATTATTTTGTGATGTACCCATCAGCGATGCCAAATATCCGCCTGCCGAAAAGCCCATCAGCGCAATGCTGTTTTTATCTAAACTATATTCGCCGGCATTTTCGTATAGAAAGGAAACCGCCTTATTGCAATCTTGCAGGATTGCAGGAAATACCGCATCTGTTGCAAAGCGATAATCAATTGAAGCCAATGCCATCCCGTTATTTAGTACTGCCGCAACGGTGTTGAACATGTATCCCATATCGGCATATTTGTCGTTGCTTATCCACCCGCCACCGTGTATAAATACCACCAAAGGAATTTTTCCTTTGGCGCCGGCCGGAAGATAAATATCCAACAAATGCTTTTTGAGGGTATCGTTGTTGTAAGGAATATTGCTGTGAATAATTGTTCCTTTTGGCAAACGGGCTTCTACCTGGCTACGCCGGGGGGATTGGGCAATGGTAACAGTAAAGGTTGCCATTGCAATGATTAAAGTCAGCGATTTTTTCATATTTCTTCAATGCTTTATTTTACGAAATATCTCAACCATTGTTTTGGGATCTATATTGGTCATGTCTGTAAGTTTCAAAGATTTTACCATTTTAAGTGTGCCAGTTTTGTATTTCTGGAAATGAGGCGTTTTTAAATGCGACTCATACGCCTGCCTGTTCGCATAAATTTCTAAAATACGAATCTGTTCCGGGTTTTCTTTCTGATACATCGGGTAAATTGCGATAACTCCCGGTTCTAATTGAACAGATGCCCTTGCTTCCTCCTGAAGAATATTATTGTATTCGCGAAGATAAATTGAATCAATTTCTATTTCTGATATGCGAATCATCATCTCGTCTTTTGTTTGAGCCGAAATGGTGCTGCATGCGAAAAGCATGAAGGCTAAAAAATATTTCATTTGGAACAGTTTTGAGCTTCAAAGGTAAAGTGCCAAAAATAAACTTCTTTAACCTTATCTCAGCGCAGGTACGGGATGATCTCTTTAAACGAATGTATTGTTTGTTGGCCAGGTACGGGAGGCTGTTCCCCGTTGTGATTGTAAAGCACTGTTTCTATTCCAAGTTCTTTTGCTGCCTTGATTTCAGAATGCGGGTCGTCTCCAACCACCAATACTTCGTTTGTTGTGTACCGGTAGTCGTGGAGTATTTTTTTAAAAATATCTTTTTTTGTTAACGCCGATTCGCCGGGATCAACCACAAAGATGGCTTCAAAGTGTTTGCCAATGCCCAGTTGTTTGATTTTGCTGTGCTGGAGTTTAGTGAAACCCGTGGTAACAAGGAATTTTTTACAGGCGATATCCCTTACTGTTTCGTAGCCTTCAAAGGGCTCCATTTTGCCTTCGTATGTTAATCCACCGAGCAATTGCAGGCAATCCTTTACCAGGTCTTCACTAAAAGAAAAATCACGGGCTACCACCTGGAAGGGCTGGCGCATGATGCGGTTTTTGATTTCTGCCAGGTTCCCTTTGTATGCACCGCTTTCTTCGATGTGTGCAAACAAAGTTTTGAAGAGTTTAGGTGCGATGGCAGTTACCGGGTAAATGGTATTGTCTAAGTCTAAAATAATCGTTTTTTTTTGCATAAACCTGTATCAGCAAATATCATTCCTCTGTGCAATGCATATTGGGCGTCGCCCCGAACCGGTTCAATTCTTCTCCGGATTCCCAAAAAACCGTTCGGCATTCCGGTGGTATAATTTTGTTTTTTGGTCTTCTGATAAAAAATCAAGTGATTCAACCGACCGGATGACTTTTGTAATATCCCCGTTGTCTGTGCCAAACATCAGGCGATCTTCAAGTCCTGCCTCTATAAAAGCCTTCATTATCGTGCGGAATTTTTCCGCGGGTACAATATCCGGGTTGGAAATAACGGATATATCAGCATAAACCAATGCATTTTCTTTCATTATACCGATTGTTTCTTTATAATACTGATCACCGCTGTGCATGATCCAGATTTTTAGTTCCGGAAAGCGGGCAAAAAGAGGTTTCAGTAACAACGGGTTCCCCATTTCCATTTTAAAGTTTGGACTGCCATGATCCGGCCCGGCCCCGCCGGTGTGAATACCTACGGGCAATTTATATTTTTGTGCCAGGCTATAGTAAGGAAACAGTGCAGCATCGGAAGATGAAATACCATAATACTGGTTCAAGATCTCACCGAAAAAATCAATCCTGCCGTCCTTGATTTGTTGTTCTACCCAGCCAACAGCAGGCCAGTCTTCACCTGTATCAAAACAAGCTTGCAGGCTGTATGGTACTTTTCCATTCGGGCAGGGGAACATCAGTCCGTACAGGAAATGGACATTCGGGATGCCTCTATACCTGTTTTGCAATTCCCATGAAGTGCTGATGGCGGCTTTGTAAACGCCAGCTTTTTGCAGTGTAAGCACCTGTGAAGAAGGGTTCTTACTGCCGTGCAGGTGTACATCAAAGATCTTTTGGGATGATGCAGGCCCGTTGAGCAATACCAAACCAGAAAACAAAACAAAGGAAACCAGCAGTGTTTTCATTTTGTTTATTTTAATGTGATATTCATTTATTTGATACGGTTGTTGCCGGCCGTCCAGAGGCGAAGTGTGGATAATAGTATTCCGCTTCGCCCGGCTTCTCGCTGCGGGGTAAAGATAAAAAAGATGAGGATATGCGTATAGTTCAATAGATATGATCAGGCGGGAAATATAGCTGAAGGGGGCACTACAGTTGAAACGCTGCTTGGCTCTTTTGTCCCGATGGCTTCGGGACTGGCTTTTGTGTATCGTCTTTTGTGTGCCTTGCGATCTTGTTCTGACGGACCGGATTGTGCGATTGTTGTGCAATCAATGTGCAATTTGTGCAATCAATGTGCAATTCATTTTAGCTGATAAAAAGCACCTGCGCCCCTTACATCACTTGGTTTGAAAATGTCTCTTTGACTAAGTCAGCAAGGTCGTTACTGGCAGTGTTTCTTGAACAATCCTTTAATTGCTGGTAATCTTTGTTGGTGATTTTCCCTTTCTCTTTCACAAATAAAACCGCTTTTATTTGTCTGCCGTTAAGCCCCAGCTTTATCAACTGTTCTTCTGTTAAAGTATTTTTGAAAAGAGTAATGCTGAATCCACCATCTAATTCCTGCATTTCAGTTCTGGCAAATCAGCCTGTTTACAAGTGTCAAGAATTTTTATAGTGCCACGACCCCATGCGTCAATATAACCACCCTTGAAAGCAATATCGGCAATAACAGGGTTTCTTGGTCTTGATGAATGAGAGCGTTTTAAAGCAGCAAGTGTCAGGCCCTCCGGTAATGTACCTTCATTCCAAATGCTGATTTTTTCATCATACATACGAATTTGAATGGATGCTCCCATGTAGCTGCGATGCACAAGTGCATTTAATAACATTTCACGGATAGCGGCTAAAGGATATTCGCCTTTCTCGATTCGGTGCATTCCTTCAAACTCAATGGAACGAATCAGAAACTTGTGATTAAGTTGATTCAAAACAGCTTGAAGCAACATAACTAAATTTCCTTCTTCTGTTTCCTGAAATTTAATATCAGTATCATCTTTGCCAAAACGTCCTATCTTTACAAAGATGTTTGGATAAAACTTGCCTGGGCCTTTGCCAAAGAAAGTAATAGCTGATCTTTTTAATTGTCCGTTTTCAGCTAAGCGTAACTTCTCAAATAATTCAGGAATTGTAGGTCCCTGATTATTTTCTGGAAGGCGGCCTGTATTTTCAGAAGCAGCAAGAAATGTTTTTACTGTTTTTTCATCAATATCATCAAATGCTGCCCTTTGCTCAATTACATCATCCCATGTCTTGCCAGATTTCTTTAAAAGAAACTCATTGAGTGTTGCTCCTGTCAATTCCTGTTTAGTGCTACCGCTTCGGTAATAATACCTGCCTCTTACTGAAATGGGAACAGAGTAGGGTTGTGTAATTATTTCAATAAAATGCTTTCCACCTTCTTCATGGAGATTCACTTCAACAGTAATGCCATCGCATTCTTAACCTTATTCGGTATATCATCCATTAATTTTTTATAATCGGAAACATTTACCACATTGCCATTATCATCTTTACCGATATAAATAACTCCGCCGTTGGCATTTGCAAAACCACAAATCCATTTCAAATAATCATCATGCCAGCTTTGTTTGAATTCTATATTTTGTTGCTCGGGCATTATGCTGATTAAATTTTCTTTTTTAATTTACGAGATACTACTTTATTGCCATTTATAAGAACCCCGTCACAGGTAATAATTGCAGCATAATTTTGTCCAGATAGTTCGATTGACCTACTTGTGTATTGTTCTCTTCGTCTTTTTCTTTTAGGATCTTTCTTATAATCTCCTGCGTTGCTTCAAGCGTCTCATCTAAGCGACCATGCTGTTTTTCATAGCTTGTAATATCTGAAGCAATCCTGCCATTATCCTTTCTAAATCTTATAAGTTTTACTGGAACAAGATAAGTTGGTCTTGCTTTTTTAAGAATACGGTCGTTTCGAAACTCAATTACATCATTTTCAGGCACATTGCCCGGTTCTTTTTTTGTATCAATTTCTTTCGCAAAATCATCAATGATTCTGCGTTCCGTGTCCGTTGTAATCTTATTACTCATTACTTAATTTTCAATTTTAAGAAAATGGAATCTCCCAAATACTAATTTTTCATCTATTAGAA
>CAMPJQ010000052.1 GCA_946886925.1 uncultured Terrimonas sp. | reverse complement strand
CATACAGGCAGATATCATAAAACAAAAATTACCCACCAATAACGGAGGCTACCTGGCAACAAAGCATGGCAAAACCAGCCCGCTGGTGTACGACAAACTCACTTCAGATCACCCTATTGATTTAACCCGTTACCAGGTATTGAATTGCTATAGCGGAAGAGTAGGCCTAATTAACAGTGGCGGCGAAAGCAAAGGTGAAAGTGATCTGCAGGAAGCAGTAACAACTGCAGTAATTAATAAACGAGCCGGCGGCATGGGTTTAATTTTAGGCCGAAAAGCATTCCAGCGGCCTTTTAATGAGGGTGTAGATATGCTGCAGGCTATACAGGACGTATACTTAGACAAGAATATCACAATTGCTTAATGTGTTTTTATAAAAGCCGCAGGAATATTGACAAATATCATGTGTAAATAAGCCATTCTTTATATACTTTTGCAGTTACAAATGAAGAAAATTCTTGTCATAGCGCTGATCATGCTGTATGGGGCCTCCAGTTCGGGAGTTACCTTTCAGTTGCATTATTGTTGCGGCAAGTTTAAGAATATTGAATGGAAACAAGTTAAAGATGAGGGCTGCGGCAGTGATCATACAATGGGTGAAAAGCCCTGCTGCGAATATAAGGCTGTTTCCTTTTCGGAAGATAAAGACTATGCCAACCCCGAACTTGCTGTAAAGGCATTTAAGGCAAACGCGGCAGCCATACCCGTTGGACCCGTGTCTTTTTTCATCAAATCTTTATTTTATCAGCGTCTTTCCACCGATGTTGTTGCGCAAATGCTGCAGCACAACCCACCTTTATTTCTCCTCAATCGTGTATTTAGAATTTGATTTTTGAAATAGACTCACAGTACTCTATTTTTTAAATCAAAAGATTACACAATTATGTTAAAAGTTTTTCAGTATACAACTATCGCTGTACTTTCTCTATTCCTGGTTTTTACTGCTGCCGCCCAAAATAATGGCAGTTTTGAAACAACATCTTTCAAAGTATCCGGAGCCTGCAGCATGTGCCAGCAGCGTATAGAAAAATCGCTTGGCATTAAAGGCGTTAAAACAGCCAAATGGAATGTTAACACGCAAATGCTTGCGCTTACGTACGAACCATCGGTTATCAGCTTAGAAGATATACATGCACGAATAGCCGCCGTTGGCCATGATACGGAATTAAAAAAAGCCACCGATAAAACCTATAATGCTTTACCGGAATGTTGTCTTTACAGGGATATGGAAGCGGAAAGCGGTAATACCGCTTTACCTCAAAGCAATGAACCTGCTATAACCGGCGTGGTACTGGCAGAAGACAATAAAGGCAATTTTGCCGCACTTGCCGGTGCAACCATTGCGTGGCTGAATACGCATAAAGGCACTGTATCCGATAAGCATGGCGTATTTTCTTTACCGCTTCATGAAGGGGTTTCGCTATTGGTGATAAGCTATACCGGTTACCGGTCCGATACGGTACAGATAACAGATAACAGCTCGTTACATGTGGTAATGGCGTCTGATCAGCAGTTGAACACCATTACGGTAACGGCAAGGCGAAAAAGTATGTTTGTGAATACTTCCAGCGCTTTTCGCGCTACTACTATTACATCTAAAGAATTGATGAAAGCAGCCTGTTGTAATCTTAGTGAAAGTTTTGAAACCAATCCATCGGTAGATGTGTCGTACAGCGACGCGGTAACAGGTTCCAAACAAATACAGCTTTTGGGCTTATCCGGAAACTATACCCAGTTAACTGTAGAAAATTTACCCGGTCCCCGCGGCATTGCTACCCCACTTGGTTTAAATAGTATTGCGGGCGCCTGGATCGAAAGCATTCAGTTGAGCAAAGGAACGGGTTCTGTGGTAAATGGCTTTGAAAGTATTGCCGGGCAAATAAATGTAGAATTAAAAAAACCGGAAAATTCCGACAGGCTGTACGCGAATGGTTATGCAAACAGTATGGGCCGGTCGGACCTGAACCTGAACCTTTCACAGCAAATAGGAAAAAAATGGTCGGTGGGCTTATTGCTGCACGATAATTTTTTATACAGTAAATCCGATTTTAATAAGGATGGCTTCCGTGATTTACCCACTGGAAATTTATTCAGTGGTATAAACCGCTGGAAGTACGATAACAACAAGGGACTGATGGTTCAGTTTGGTGTAAAGGTTTTAGCCGACGACAGGGTTGGAGGTGAAACGGCATACAATGCCGGGGATAAATTTTCAACCGACCACTATGGTATGGGTATCAAAACAAACCGCTATGAAGGTTTCGCGAAGATCGGCTATATCTTTCCCGAAAAAAAATACAAGAGTATCGGGTTACAGTTATCGGCCTTTAATCATAAACAGGATGCGTATTTTGGATTAACACCCTACGATGCTGAACAAAGTAATTTTTATTCAAATCTTATTTTCCAGAGCATTATTGGTAATACCTCGCATAAATACAGAACAGGAGTAAGTTTTTCTGCCGATCAGTATAATGAATTGTACCAAACGCAGCCATTCAAAAGAAAGGAAATTGTACCCGGTGCTTTTTTTGAATATACCTACACCATGAATGAAAAGTTCGATGTGGTAGCGGGCATCCGTGCCGATCATAATAATTTATATGGATGGTTTTTTACACCACGGCTGAATGTGCGGTATGAGCCTGTTGCAGGTACAACGATCCGGGCAAGTGCAGGGCGCGGGCAGCGTACTGCCAATATTTTTGCAGAGAACATGGGTCCGTTGGTAAGCGCGAGGATGATCAATATTATTACCAGTGCAAATGGAAAAGCTTATGGTTTAAATCCTGAAGTATCGTGGAACAAAGGCATAAGCGTTGACCAAAAGTTCACCCTGTTTACAAGAGAAGCTATGCTCGGTGTTGATTTTTTTAGAAATGACTTTACCGACCAGGTAGTGGCCGATATGGAGGACCCGCGCCAGTTGAAATTTTATAATTTGAACGGTAAATCTTATTCTAACAGCTTTCAGTCTGAACTGAGTATTATGCCCGTGGAAAAACTTGATCTGCGTTTGGCATACCGTTGGTTTGATGTAAAAACAACCTATGGAAATGAACTGTTGCAAAAACCATTCACAGCAGAACACAGGGCCTTTGCTAATTTGGGTTATGCATTGCAGGGCTGGAAGTTTGATTATACCATCAATTATGTAGGTGCAAAACGTATTCCATCCACGACGGCAAATCCTGTTGCTTATCAATTGCCAGTAAAATCGCCAGATTATATTACTATGAATGCGCAGGTAAGTAAATCGCTGGGTAAAACCAAAGCGCTGGAATTATATGTTGGCGGGGAAAACCTCACCAATTATTTTCAGAAGAACGTGATCATTGCAGCCGCACAGCCATTCGGCGATTATTTTGATGCTTCCATGATCTGGGGCCCGGTTAGCGGACGCCTGGTTTATGCGGGGTTCAGGTATAGGATAAAATAATGCTTGATTAAAGTCAATGGTATTTATTAATTCATCTCAACAGGCAGCGCATTATTTCATCGTAGCTTTACAGCCATACAACTTATTTTATGGCTCAATTGGTTACCGGCATTCATCATATAACAGCCATCGCCTCCGGCGCTCAAAAAAATATTGACTTTTACAGGGGCATTTTAGGTTTGCGCCTGGTAAAACAAACTGTAAATTTTGATGCGCCTGAAGTGTATCATTTTTATTATGGTGACGGCGCCGGTAACCCCGGAAGTATTCTTACTTTCTTCCCGTATGAAGGATTGGTAAAGGGAAGGCATGGAAAGGGAATGCTGAACACTACCGCGTTTTCGGTTCCGCTGGCATCGCTTGATTACTGGTTAGAAAGGTTGAGAAAATACGGCATTCGGTATAAAATCCCGCAGGAAAGATTTGCGCAGGAAATAGTCGTTTACTTTGAAGATGAGGATGGCTTAGGGCTGGAACTGATTTTTAATGATAAAGATACAAGGACCGGATATGCAAATGGCTATATACCCCTGGAGCATGCTATCATGGGCTTTTATAACGCAGAAATATGGGAAGAAGGGTACGAGAGAACAGCGGGTTTGCTAACCGAGCAATTGGATCACGTATTGATTGCCGAAAAGGGAAACCGGTTTCGTTTTGCCGCTACCAACAGTCCCGGAAATTATATTGATGTTGTTTGTTCGCCCGATAGCATGAGAGGGCTTTCGGGTAGTGGTACCGTGCATCACCTGGCATTTGCCACGCCGGATAAAGAAACGCAGCTTGCTGTGCGGTTGAAGATCGTAAAACGAATGCTTAATCCCACGCCGGTATTAAACAGAAATTATTTCACATCTGTTTATTTCCGTGAGCCTGGCGGCGTGTTGTTTGAAGTTGCCACCTCGGGCCCGGGTTTTGCTATAGATGAACCGGGAGACCATTTGGGAGAAGCATTAAAACTGCCTGAGCAATTTGAACCGCGACGGGAGGAATTGGAAAAGACATTAATCCCCATAACATTTAACGATGCACGATACAAATAATTCGCACAAAAAAAATATAGTAACTGCAGGTGTTGCAATAGAACAAGCCAAAAAGGCGCTTATCATGATCCATGGACGCGGCGGCAGTGCGGAAGACATATTGTCTCTTGCCACTCATTTGCAGGTAAAGGATTTTGCCTTGCTTGCGCCGCAGGCAACCGGCAACACCTGGTATCCTTATTCTTTTATGGTGCCCCCCGTACAAAATGAACCCTGGCTGTCGTCTGCATTGTCATTATTGAAAGCAGTGGTGGGCGATGTAACTGAACAGGGGATTGCTGTTGAAAACATTTATTTTCTTGGCTTTTCCCAGGGCGCCTGTTTAACGCTGGAATTTGTAACGCGAAATGCCCAAAGATATGGCGGGGTGACTGCATTTACGGGAGGATTGATCGGTGATAAAATTTATCCCGAAAATTATAGTGGTGATTTTGCCGGTACACCTGTTTTCATCGGCAGCAGCAATCCCGATCCCCATGTACCGGTGGAAAGAGTATATGCAACATCCAATATTTTAAAAGCCATGCATGCCGATGTTACTGAAAAAGTATACAACAATATGGGACATACCATTAACCAGGATGAAATTGATTTGGTTAATAAGCTGATCTTTAATACAAACGTTTAAAGTTTCGGAATGGAAAAAAATAAACAACACTATGAAAACCTTATCATCGGTTTCGGAAAAGGCGGCAAAACCTTAGCGGCTTATTTGGCCAAACATGGTAAACAGGTTGCTTTGATTGAAAGGTCCGAAAAAATGTATGGAGGTGGTTGCATCAATATCGCCTGTATTCCCACCAAATCATTTATAGTGAGCGCCGAAAATAACCTGCCCTATGAAAAAGCATATGAAGTAAAAAATAAATTGACTTCTTTTCTCAGGAAGAAGAACTTTGATAATATTAATAAGCTGGGGCTGGCCACTGTTATTACCGGCAATGCTGCTTTTGTTTCGCCACACGAAGTAAGTGTAAAACTTGCTTCAGGTAATGAAGAAATAGTTATCAGCGCTGATCATATTTTTATCAATACCGGGTCTCAACCTTTTGTACCACCTATACCGGGAATAGCATCTTCTAAAAAAGTATTCAGCAGCGCTTCACTTATGGAGCAATCCGTTTTATTAAAAAAGCTGGTTATTATTGGCGGCGGATTTATAGGATTATAGTTTGCGGATATGTATGCCAAATTTGGTGCAGAAGTAACTTTACTTGATCACGGAAAATCTTTTTTACCCAAAGAGGATAAAGATATTGCTGATGAAATTTTTAAAGTGCTCACCGCTAAAAAAATCAATATCATTACCCGGGCATCAGTTCAAAAAATTACAGATACAGGTAATGATACTGTTATTGTTCAATATAAAAATAAAGACGGGCAGATCATTGAACAGGAAGCTTCAGCCGTGCTGGTAGCCACCGGAAGAAAAGCTGTAACGGAAAGTTTGAACCTGGCAGCGGCAGGTGTGCAAACCGATGAGCGGGGCTATGTTAAGGTTGATGCGTTTTTAAAAACCAATATTCCTCATATATGGGCCATCGGCGACATCAATGGCGGGCCGCAATTCACTTATATATCTTTAGATGATTTCAGGATCATCAGGGACCAGTTATTTGGCGGCAGCTATGTTTCCGTATCGCAAAGAAAGCCCTATGCTTTTTCGGTGTTCATTACACCGCAACTGGCACATATTGGTTTGCGGGAAAAGGAAGCTGTTGCAAAAGGATATGCAGTAAGGGTAGCAACACTTCCGGTATCGGCTGTTCCCCGGGCACGCATACTGAATAATACAAATGGCCTGCTAAAAACTGTAGTGGATAATAACAGCAATAAAATATTAGGCTGTACGCTTTTTTGCGTTGATGCCAGCGAAATGATAAATACTATTCAAATGGCTATGCATGCAGGGTTAGACTACCGGGAACTGAGGGATAAGATTTATACGCATCCTTCCATGACGGAAGCTTTTAATGATCTTTATGCTTTGATATAAATGTATGGTTCCAAAAAGCATAAGGTTAATACATAACACACTATAAAAATATTATTATGAACAGATCATCTGCTGTCCTTGTTGTTGTTTTATCTGCAGTGCTGTATTGTGCATGCCAAAGTGATGCGCCGCGTACTCCGGCAGAAAATATGGAACCTCCGGCGCGGGGCACAGGTTTTCAGCAGCCCGAAGCCGCAACTGTTCCGGCTCAAAACCCTGCACAAAGGGAGCGCGTTAGTTTTGTAACGGCTGCAAAAGCGGTTACCCCCGGTGTGGTGCATATCAAAACAACGTACAACTCACCTCATGGATCGGGTAATCCCTTTGACGAATTGTTGGGCCGGTCGCGCAGCCGCCCCGCAATGGGCTCGGGGTCGGGTGTTGTTATTGGTTCAGACGGCTATATTGCCACCAATAACCACGTTATTGAAAATGCGGAAAGAATAGAAGTAATATTTCCCGACAGGCGACAACTGGTAGCGGAACTGGTTGGCAGTGATCCCAATACCGATTTGGCCCTGCTTAAAGTAAAGGCAGAGAATATACCGGTGGTTAAATTCGGTAATTCCGATAATATAGAAGTAGGAGAGGATGTGTTGGCAGTAGGTTATCCTTATTCATTAAATACTACTGTAACAGCCGGTATTGTTAGCGCCAAGGGAAGAAGCATCGGCATCATTAACCAGCCGGGCAGTGAAGGCTACCGCCAGGGCGCCGCTCAAACCAATTCGGCTATTGAATCATTTATACAAACAGATGCCGCCATAAACCCTGGCAACAGTGGTGGCGCATTGGTGAATGTTAATGGTGAACTCATTGGCATTAATACGGCTATCGCATCTTTAACCGGCAGCTATGCGGGTTATGCCTTCGCTATCCCTGTTAACCTGGCTAAAAAAGTATTGGAAGATTTAAAGGAATTTGGAATCGTAAAACGGGGTATCCTCGGTGTTGCATTTCCTGCACCCTCGGCTGAAGAGCAGTATTTCAAACAGTTGGGTATTAGTCCCGAAACGGTTAAGGGTGTATTTATAACCGATATACAAAAAGGGAGCGCAGCCGCTTCCGCGGGTTTGGAAGAGGGTGATATTATCCAAAGCATAGATGGCGTTCAGCTCTTTTCATCAGCAGAATTTTCAGAAAGAGTGGCAAGGCGCCGCCCGGGCGATATAATAAAGCTTACCTATTTGCGCGATGGTAAAGTAGACAGCACATCCGCTACATTAAAAGGCGAAGAAGCCGCAAAATCTTTAACCGATTCCGAATCGCTCAAAGAAATATACAATAAACTGGGCGCTGCCTTTGCACCCATTACGCCGGCCATTAAGGAACGGTTTAATATCAATTCGGGCGTGGTAGTAACGGAGATCCGTGACGGCGGTTTTTTTGACCGCATGGGCATTCCTCCGGGTGTTATCATAACCTACATTAATGGCAGGGCGGTGAACAACCCTAAAGATATTGACGATGCTTTAGTGAGCGCCAAAAATAAAACAGTACAGATACTCGGCATTGCGCCCGATGGATCAAGAGTTGCCTTTAATTTTTCCCTGGGCGCCTGATGCATAAGCCGTCATAAACAGAGCTGCAGTTCACACATGGTAAGGTTAAAGAATTATTTAACCAATGAAAATGTTTGATATAACAAGGGTATATAATGATGCGAATGGCGATAGCTATTTTGAGGATATTACAATTCCATTAAAAGCATCGGGTTCAATTGGGTTCCTTTCTGAAGCGGAATCCGTAAAGGAAATTATTTTTCGGGAGGTTCTGCCTTCCTATGATTATGATTTTCATACGGCCCCGCAACGCCAGTATATTATTTTATTGGATGGCGAAATCGAGATCGAAACCTCACGTGGTGATAGAAAACAGTTTAAAGCGGGAGATATACTTCTGGTGGAAGATACAGAAGGGAAAGGACATAAAACAAAGAATCTTACACCTGTGAGGCGGAGATCTGTTTTTATAACGCTGCCTTAAACACATACAGTGTATTAGCAGATTTAATATAACAAATCTCTGACCTTACCTGTTTTTATCTCCCGCTGCTTTGACTAATGAATGCGGTGGTAAATATGCTTTCTGTTTTTATTGTTTTTATAATCAAAATACAATCAGCGCAATGCTCCGGTGGACGCATGTATCAATTGGGAATTAATCCATGAGGATCAATAACAAATTTTTTGGCAGCGCCTTTATCAAAGTCTTTATATCCTTTTACAGATTCCGCCAGCGTGATCACTTCTACATTTACGGCATCTGCAATTTTTATCTTGTCATACAAAATAGCATTCATCAGCTTCCTGTGGTACTTCATAACCGGACATTGCCCGGTGTGGAAAGAATGGGATTTAGCCCATCCTAAACCGATCCGTATACTTAAGCTTCCCTTTTTGGCCGCTTCGTCCACAGCGCCGGGATCCCCTGTTACATACAATCCGGGTATTCCTAACTGACCTCCGGCACGGGTTATTTCCATAATTGAATTTAAAACGGTTGCCGGTTGTTCGGTATTACTGTCATGTCCATGACCCTTAGCTTCAAAGCCAACACAATCAACTGCGGAATCCACTTCGGGCACACCCACAATCTGTTCAATTTGTTCTGCAAGCGTTGCATCTTTTTTCAGGTCAATCGTTTCGCAACCGAAACTCCTGGCCTGGGCAAGGCGCTCATCAATCATATCTCCAACAATTACCAATGCTGCTCCCAGCAGGTGGCAGGATGCTGCACAGGCAAGTCCAACCGGGCCTGCACCGGCTATATACACAATAGAACCGGGGCCTACTCCCGCCGTTACTGCTCCATGAAAGCCGGTAGGGAAAATATCAGACAGTAGTGTCAGGTCTTTGATCTTTGCCATTGCCTGGTCACTATCCGGAAATTTAAGCAGGTTGAAATCTGCATAGGGAACCATCACATATTCTGCCTGCCCGCCTACCCAGCCTCCCATATCCACATAGCCATAGGCAGCGCCGGCGCGTCCGGGATTTACATTTAAACAAATACCGGTTTGCCCTGCTTTGCAGTTGCGGCATCTTCCGCAGGCAATATTAAATGGTACGGAAACCAGGTCGCCTACCTTAATAAATTCAACATCCCTGCCTGCTTCAATTACTAACCCCGTAATTTCATGTCCGAGTATCAGCCCCGCTGGTGCAGTAGTACGGCCGCGCACCATGTGCTGGTCGCTCCCGCATATATTGGTGGATACAATTTTAAGGATCACCCCGTGTTCGCATTTACGGTTGCCTAAAGCCAGTTTAGGGAACTCAATTTCTCTTATTTCAACTACTCCCGGTTTAACATAGGCAACGCCATGATTCTGACTCATAAAAATGGTTTTAAAGATAAAAGAATTTTTTACTGCATTTGTCCGCCTGATTATTTAAAAGGCCGCTGCACCTGCTTCGGCAACAGAATGATCCTGAACGCCCGAACCTCCGCTAACACCAATGGCGCCAACCACCTTACCATCCTTCTTAAGCGGAATGCCACCTGCGAAGATCATTATCTTACCGTCGTTGGATGCATGAATGCCATAAAACTGTTGCCCCGGCTGTGCATTTTCGCCCAGGTCCTTTGTAGTAATGTCGAATGCCCTGGAA
>CAMPJQ010000051.1 GCA_946886925.1 uncultured Terrimonas sp. | reverse complement strand
GTATAAAAACAAGGGTGAACAGGTATAGGGGCGACCAGAAGAACTGGTTTCTTAACAAAGGTAAAAGCCAGTCTAAAAAGGAATTGTGCCATTGCCTGTTTATCTTGAAAAATAATTCAATATCATACCGGATCAGATTGTTCATGCTAATGAAAATTTAGTATGAAGCAGCGCTGTTATAGCTATACTGTGGGGTTTTACCAAATAAACAGATGTATGATTAATTGTGAAGAACCTACGGTTGCCCGGCATGAATAGGATGAATTGTTTAGGCAAATGTAATTATACTTTTACAACCCGGCTCATTTAGGATGGGTTTACTTGCAATGGCCGTTATAATTCCTGCTTCAAAATTGTGTCGGGGAAGCCGGGCAGATACTGATAAGCGTGGAATAAGATATAAATACAGGGTAGATTCATATGCTTTCCCGACTTATTACAGGCAGGCGATTTAAAAATTTAAACTAAGTTTGCATCCATAAAATAATTAGTACCGTGGCATTGATTAAGAGCATATCCGGAATCCGGGGCACCATAGGGGGGAACCCCGGAGAAACACTTTCACCATTGGACGTAGTAAAATTTACAGCAGCTTATGGAAGCTGGCTGATTGCAAAAACCGGTAATAAAAAAGTAGTTATTGGAAGAGACGGAAGGATAAGCGGGCCATTGATACAAAACATTGTTGTAAGCACACTTAATGCCCTGGGAATAGATGTAGTTGACCTGGGTTTAAGTACAACGCCCACTGTAGAAGTTGCGGTAGTGATGGAACAGGCCGGTGGGGGTATTATTTTAACTGCAAGCCACAACCCCAAAGAGTGGAATGCTTTAAAATTGCTGAACAGTAAAGGAGAATTCATTTCGGCACAGGATGGGAAAGAGGTACTGGAGATTGCTGCCGCAGAAGATTTTACGTTCGTTCCGGTTGATAAGCTGGGTACGGTAAAGGAAGATGATTCGTATCTTAACAAACATTTAGAAGCTATTACTTCTCTTAGCCTGGTTGATATAGCAGCCATCAAAACCAGAAAATTTAAAATTATTGTAGATGCCGTAAACAGCACGGGCGCCCTATTTGTTCCTGAGCTATTGCATGCTTTGGGTGTACAGGCTAAGGATATTACAGTAATAAACGGGGAGATCAATGGCAGGTTTGCTCATAACCCCGAGCCGCTTCCCGAAAACCTGGGGGAGTTAAGCAATATGGTCCGCAAGAGCGGGGCCGATATGGGTATTGCCGTTGACCCCGATGTTGACCGGCTTTGCTTTGTATGTGAAGATGGCAGCATGTTTGGAGAAGAATATACACTGGTTGCCGTTGCCGATTACGTGTTAAGCAGGCAGCCCGGTAATACAGTAAGCAATATGTCTTCTACCCGTGCCTTAAAAGATATTACTTTAAAACATGGGGGACAATACTACCCCAGCGCGGTGGGCGAAGTAAATGTGGTGAACCGCATGAAAGAAGTAAATGCTGTGATAGGCGGCGAAGGCAATGGTGGTATTATATTGCCCGCTTTACATTATGGACGCGACGCGCTGGTAGGGATAGCTCTATTTCTCACCCATCTGGCCAAAACGCAAAAAAGCATCAAACAGTTAAGGCGCACCTACCCTGATTATTTTATCAGTAAAAACAAACTGGAACTGGAGAATGGAGTAGATGTAAAACAAGTGTTTGAAAAAATCAAAACCAAATATAAAAGTCATCCCGTTAATACCGAAGATGGTTTAAAAATTGAGTTTGATAACGATTGGGTACACCTGCGTACCAGTAATACGGAACCAATTATCCGCATTTATGCTGAAAGTAATTTTGAGTCTACCGCAAATAATATAGCACTGCGCTTAATGCAGGATATCAGGGAATTGAAATAGTACTGCTGTTTTTTAATTTTTTGTTGACTGCGAGTTTGAGGATAAAGTTTAAATTTCGTGCAAAAAAGAATATATTTTGACAATGCCGCCACTACGGCCCTGGCTCCCGATGTATTGGATGCTATGTTGCCCTATATGACTGAGAAGTTCGGTAATCCCTCATCTATTTATTCTTACGGGAGGGAAAGCAGGCTTGCGATTGAAACCGCCAGGAAATCTGTTGCCAAAATACTCAATGCGCATCCCGCAGAAGTTTTCTTTACCAGCGGGGGAACGGAAAGTTCCAATACAGCCATAACCGCTTCTGTAAGAGATCTGGGATGCAAACGTATAATCACGTCTCCTATTGAGCATCATGCTGTTTTGCATACAGTAGAATATTTACGGAACCGCGGTGAAGCGCAGCTTTCTTTTGTTAAATTACTACCCAACGGTCATATTGACCTGGATAACCTGGAGCAACTGCTTGCAGGCAGCGAAGAAAAAACCTTAGTTACGCTTATGCATGCCAATAATGAAATAGGTAACCTGCTTAACCTGCAGGCAGTGGGAGAAATGTGTAAGCTGTATGGGGCCATTTTTCATTCAGACACGGTGCAAACAGTGGGGCATTATCCCATTGATCTGCGACATACGCCTGTTCATTTTATTACGGCAGCCGCTCATAAATTTCATGGTCCCAAGGGCGTTGGTTTATTGTATATCAATGAAAATGTAAGCATACATCCTTATATACATGGCGGAAGCCAGGAAAGAAGTATGCGCGCCGGAACAGAAAACCTGTATGGCATTGTAGGCTTCGCAAAAGCGCTTGAGCTGGCTGCAGCCACTTATGCAACGGATAGCGAGTTCATCAGGTCTATTAAGCAGTATATGGCCGAACAGTTAAAAAAGAAAATTAAAGGGGTTGGATTTAATGGCGATTTTACAGGGCAAAGTTTATATACCGTGCTAAATGTGAGTTTGCCGAAAACTGAAAAATCAGAAATGCTTTTGTTTAATCTTGATATCAATAACATATGTGCATCCGGTGGCAGTGCATGCACGAGCGGCGCGGATCAGGGTTCTCATGTTATCCGTTCCGTTAATAATAATCCTAACAGGGTTGCAGTTCGTTTTTCATTCTGCAGGCATAACACAAAAGAGGAAGTAGATATAGTGGTTGAAAAACTAAAGGAGCTCATTTGATGCCTGGTTCCCCTGCACTCGCCGCTCATCTTGTGAATGATAAACGTGAGATCTCACCTCTTTTGCCCGTTCGAACGATGTTCCATCCGGCGGGCATTCACTTTTTACCACTCACAACTTTCAAACGGATACGTACATCATTTTCTACTGCTTAACAACAATTGCTCATGCAATTCGATAACCTGTGGTATTAACAATCGTTGCTCATCATTGTATATCACAAAATCACAAAGTTTCATTTTTAATTCTTCATTTATCTGGTTGCTCATGCGCTTCAGTACTTCATCCCGGCTAATGGTATCCCGCTGAATCGTTCGGTGAATACGGAGATGCCTGGGTGCATATATGCCTATTACCAGGTCAAGCCCCTCCTGAGAGCCACTTTCAAAGATCAATGCGGCTTCCTTAATTGCATACGCTGCCTGCTGCTGTTGCATCCATTTTTCCGCTGCCCTTATGGTAGCCGGATGAACCAGTGAATTTATTAAAGCTAACTTTTCCTTGTCTTCAAAAACTATAGATGAAATATAAGACCGGTTAAGCACCCCATCTGTATATGCAGCTTCACCAAAATGCCGGGTTATTAATGCTTTAAGGGATTCGTCTTCATTCATAATGGTTTTGGCAGCAGTATCCGCATAATATACCGGTATACCCAGTAATTCAAATATGCGGGCAACCATGGTTTTGCCTGATCCAATGCCTCCTGTTAAGCCAATTTTAAGCACTCCATTTTAAATTTTAGTAGTTGTAAAACAAAAATCCGAAATCCTTTTAAAATTCGGATTTCGGATGCTGAAACTGGGGTTTCGTAAAAGCTATTTTTTGTCGGCAGCAGCCCCACTGTTCAATTGCTTGCTCCATTCCATGCTTACAGCGCTTTTTTCAATGCGCAGGTAGCTTCCCGGACTCACTTCCAACTGGATAGTACTGTCTTCTATCTTATCAATTTTGCCATGTATACCGGCAATGGTTACTATTTTATCGCCTTTTTGCAGGTTGCTTTGAAAGTTTTTGGCTTCTTTTGCTTTTTTAGTTTGTGGGCGGATCATAAAGAAGTAAAACACAGCAATAATACCAACAAGCATTATCATCTGCATCATTTGTGCATTGCCTCCGCCACTTTGTAATAAAACGAAATAATTGTTCATGTGTATGATTTAAATAGTAAAGACTAACTTTTTTTATTTACAATAACGTTAAAGGTTAATGCGTAGCTCTCGGGCTGAGTATTTGAAATTACGGTTATGGTTTTGTGTGATGGTCCGGGTTTGTTTTGACTATCGAATACGGCTTTAATGCTGCCCTCCTTACCTGGTGCAATTGGTTCCAGCGGCTTTTCGGCTACTGTGCAGCCACAGGATGGACGTACATCTTTTATGATCAGCGGCTTTTCGCCGGTATTTTTAAAACGATAAACGATCTCTATTTTTTCTCCCTCGGTAATAGTACCTTTATTAAAAGTAGAATCAAGCCATTGAATGGTAGTAATGGCAGCAGGCTCGCTGGCAGGTGTGTTTGCCTGAACTGCAATATTGCTTTCCTCTGGTTGGTTTTCCGAAGACTGGCAGGCTGTAAATACAATGCCAAAAACAGCCAGCAGTAAAAAAGGATTTTTTGTCATAATTGCAAATACTTTTGAAGGTGCAAATGTATGCATTTGAAGGTATATCCCGGCTTCATCAACGCCACTAATTTCAGGGTTTTTTATAAGATATTTTATGCAGTTTATCCTGCGCCAGCAAATCTTTATGGATGTTATCTAATAGCCCGTTCACAAACTGCCCGCTTTGGGGAGTGCTGTACTCTTTGGCCAGGTCTATATACTCGTTTATGGTAACTTTTGTTGGAATGGTTTCAAAATACAGGAATTCGCATACGCCCATGCGCATCAAAATCATATCCAGCACGGCAATTCTTTCAGCATCCCAGTTTTTTAATTTGGGTTTTATCAATTCCATGCAGTAGGCTTCCTTATTGATTACTGCATCTAACAGGTCATTGGCAAATTTTCTTTTTTCGGCGCCCAGCATATCCTGGAAATTGCAGTTCACAGGCTTTTGCAGAAAGTTGAGTATAAGCTGATTCATCATTTCCGCATCATCATCCCAGTGAATAAAAGTATCCTCCATTTCCGATATAAAATCATCATTGGGAAGCATGAGGTCGGTAAAGATAAATTCCAGGATATTTTTTTCTGATTTTTTATTGCGTTCCTGTAGCTCAATGTATTCCTTATATACAGCAGTTTCAGCCAGTTGCAGGTATGTTTTGCGTATAAAACTGGCATTATCCCATTGCTGAGGTTTTATATCGTTACAGGCTTTCTGGTAGGACGGATCTTCCATAATTTTCCAGATCAGTTCATTGCCTGCAATTTTAATATTTACATTCAGATCCTGTTCGGTCGGCAAATGCTTGGACGACCTGTTATGAGAATCCTTTTCGGCATAACGTGCCACCTGTATTATAAAATGAAGGAGATAAACAAATAATTGCCGCGATTGTTCCAGGTGTTTATCCAATAGCCTGTTCGCTTTATCTTTCTGGTCTTCGGCTGTATCAATGGTATACAGCGTCTGCATTACTTTAACCCGGATATTTCTTCTGCTGATCATCTTAAAGAACTTATTATGCGGCGGCGAAGATAGGGAATTTATAAACCTGTTAGGTCTGCAGCGCTGAATTAGCTGCCTGGCAATCCTAACAGGCTGTGCAAATTTGGCATACCGCCCTGCGTCAAATGCTGCCAACTTTTTGATTTGGCCTACAATTATCAGCAAAACATGAAATTTTTTCCGGGCTTGACGCTTTGGCATATTATTCGTTTACCTTTGGCAGCCTTAAAGATTTATAAAACCAATCTTTAACCAACACAAAAAAATTATTAACTATGTCTAAAAAGTTCAATGTAACTCCACTCCATGACAGAGTGATTGTGAAGCCCGCCGCTGCCGAAGAAAAAACTGCCGGTGGTATTATTATTCCTGATACCGCTAAAGAAAAACCTCAGCGCGGAACTGTTGTTGCAGCAGGACCAGGCAAAAAAGATGAGCCGGTAAGTGTAAAATCAGGTGATACCGTTTTATATGGTAAATATGCCGGTACTGAAATTACGATTGAAGGTGCTGATTACCTCATTATGAGAGAATCTGACATTTTAGCGATCGTATAATGAACGCAAAATCAGTTTGTCTCTAAACCGGGGACGATTTCCATTTCAAATTACAAATTCACAAATTTTCAAATTGTTATAATTATGGCAAAACAATTATTCTTCGAAGTTGAAGCCCGCAATAAAATGAAAAGAGGGGTTGATATCCTTGCCAATGCGGTAAAGGTTACCCTGGGGCCCAAAGGACGTAACGTGGTATTGGAAAAGAAATTTGGTGCACCCGCAGTAACCAAAGATGGTGTTACTGTAGCTAAAGAAATTGAACTGGAAGATCCTATTGAAAATATGGGTGCCCAGATGGTAAAAGAGGTAGCCAGCAAAACTGCTGATATTGCAGGTGATGGTACAACTACTGCCACGGTTCTGGCGCAGTCTATTATCAGCGAAGGTTTAAAGAATGTTGCTGCCGGCGCTAATCCTATGGATTTGAAACGCGGTATTACCAAAGCAGTTGAAAAGGTAGTTGAACACCTGCGCGGACAATCGCAGGCAGTGGGTTCCGACAGTAAAAAAATTCAGCAGGTAGCTTCTATTTCTGCTAATAATGATGAAACCATAGGTAAGTTGATTGCTGAAGCTTTCGGTAAAGTGGGTAAAGACGGGGTAATTACCGTTGAAGAAGCCCGCGGTACTGAAACTTTGGTAGAAGTTGTAGAAGGTATGCAGTTCGACCGGGGTTATGTTTCTCCTTATTTCGTTACCAACAGCGAAAAAATGGAAGCTGAACTGGAAAAACCCTATATTCTTATCTACGACAAAAAGATCAGCACCATGAAGGATATCCTTCAAATTCTGGAGAAAGTAGCTCAGCAGGGCGCTCCTTTGCTGATCATTTCTGAAGATCTTGAAGGCGAAGCACTGGCAACCCTGGTGGTAAATAAATTACGTGGTACGCTTAAAGTAGCTGCTGTTAAAGCTCCTGGTTTTGGCGACAGAAGAAAAGAAATGCTTACAGATATCGGTATTCTTACTGCTGGTACTGTAATCAGCGAAGATATGGGTCATAAATTAGAAGGTGTTGATCTTACTTCTTTAGGAAGAGCAGAAAGAGTAGTTATTGATAAGGACAATACTACCATTGTTGGTGGTAAAGGCAAGAAAGTAGATATCACCGGCCGTGTTAACCAGATCAAAGCACAGATCGAATCAACAACTTCCGATTATGATAAGGAAAAGTTACAGGAACGCCTGGCTAAATTAAGCGGTGGTGTGGCTGTATTACAGGTTGGCGCTGCTACAGAAATGGAAATGAAAGAAAAGAAAGACCGTGTGGATGATGCTTTGCATGCAACCCGCGCTGCGGTTGAGGAAGGTATCGTTCCAGGTGGTGGAGTAGCCTATATCCGCGCTATCGAATCATTGGAAAAATTCAAAGGACTTAATGAAGATGAACTGACCGGCATTGCAATTGTAAAAAGAGCTATTGAAGAACCACTTCGCCAGATCGTTATCAACAGTGGTATTGAAGGTAGCATTGTTGTTCAAAAAGTAAAAGAAGGTAAGGGAGATTACGGCTTTAATGCCAGAACAGAGATATATGAAAACCTGTTCAAAGCCGGTGTTATTGATCCTACTAAGGTTACCCGTATTGCACTGGAAAATGCAGCTTCAATTGCTGGTATGTTGCTCACTACAGAATGTGTGATTGCCGACAAACCTAAGAAAGAAGAAGCAGCCGGACATAATCATGGCGCTCCTGATATGGGTGGAATGGGTTATTAATCTGACTTTCTTAAAACAAAGGATAATAATAAGTCCCGCTTCTGCAAAGAGGCGGGATTTTTTTATTACCACTTCGTGGTTATTTTTAAGTTCTGAGGGCTGGAATGATTGTAGAAAAAATTAAATTGCACGGGCAAAACCACGTAAAGGTGACATTCTTGCTTAACCCGGGGGTTAGTATTTCACAGCTCACTACTTACCTCTTCTAATACAACACTCTTACCTTTATTGTTTCTTTAATACTTTTTAGCAAAGCCATTGCTTCTTTGGAAAGGTTTTTATTTACATCGAGTACTACATATCCAATTTCATCATTGGTTTTAAGATACTGTGCCAGGATGTTAATGTGATGAGAAGACAACTGCGTGTTAATCTGGGATAAAACACCTGGTACATTTTTGTGGATATGGAGTATCCTGTGCGCTCCCTCCTGCAAAGGCAGCGCCAGTTCAGGTACAGTATGCGAACCGGTAGTAACACCTGTTTCCAGAAAATTGATCAGTTTCAGGCTTACATCTTCCCCTATATTTGTTTGCGCTTCTTCAGTGGAACCACCTATATGCGGAGTAAGAATAACATTCGGCAGATTTTGCAATGGCGTGTGAAATGCATCGCCGTTTTTTTCAGGTTCAACAGGATAAACATCAATAGCTGCGCCTGAAAGCTGGTTGTTTTGCAGGGCTATAGCCAAAGCATCCAGGTCTACCACCTGCCCACGTGCATAATTAATAAGAATAGATCCCTTTTTAAAATGCTTAAATACTGAGGCACTAACGAGATTTTTTGTTTGTGCTGTTTCCGGCACATGAAGGGTTACAATATCGGCTTCCTGTAAAACCTCTTTCATGCTCTTACGGGATTGAGCATTACCCAGGGGGAGCCGGGTAACTATATCATAAAAAATTACTTTCATGCCCAACGCTTCTGCCAATACGCTTACCTGCGCGCCAATATTTCCATAACCAATAATGCCCAGTGTTTTACCACGTAATTCATAACTTCCTTTGGCGTCTTTTAACCATTTCCCTTCGTGGGCGGCTTTATTTTTATCCGGAATACGACGTATAAGCATAACCGAAAGCCCTATAACCAGTTCGGCTACGGATCGTGTATTGGAATAAGGCGCATTAAATACAGATACCCCGTTTGCTGTAGCCTGGTTAAGATTAACCTGGTTTACACCAATGCAAAAGCAACCGATTGCCTGAAGCTTACCGGCAGCATTGAGCACTGCGGGTGTTATTTGCGATTTGGAGCGAATGCCCAGCAGATGCGCTTCTTTAACTTCTTTAATAAGTTCTTTTTCCGGCAGAGCACCGCCTATTCGTTTTATAGAAGTATATCCAGCCTTTTTAAAATTTTGTACCGCCTGTTCACTAATGTTTTCCAGCAATAAAATGTTAATTTTTTCTTTTGGATAACTGGTCCGTTTTTTGTCACTCATAATTTTATTTGTAAAATTGCAGTGCGAAAATAATAAGTAATTGCCTTTCAACGTTCTTTTCCAATCAATCCCGATGAAAAATTTTGTTTATTATATTTTACTGATCTCTTTTTTTGCTCCCGGTTGTTACTATTCCACCATCAAAAAAAATAAGCCTCAGCTACCTCCCGAAAAGGATTCTGTGGTGCATGTACCTGCGGTTTCGGAAGCAGAATTTAAACGTTGCTACAATGCTTCGGAACAATTTTATGAAAATATACTGGAGAGAAGTCATTTCAGCGGAGAATTTCTTGTAGCCAAAAAAGGTGAGATTATTTTTGAAAAATATGCCGGCTATGGCCATATAAGTACTAAAGATTCCCTGAATGCCAACAGCGCCCTGCACCTGGCTTCTGTATCGAAAACTTTTACAGCTATGGCTGTACTTAAACTTTGGGAACAGGGCAAATTACAGATCGGCGATGAAGCATCTGTTTACCTGCCTGGATTTCCCTATGAAGGCGTTACTGTAAAAACCTTATTGAACCACAGGAGCGGCCTGCCTAATTATGTTCATGTTATGGATCAGTTGGGATGGGACAGGAAAAGAATTGTGTACAATGAAGATGTTCTGCAATTTTTGGTTACCAACAAAGATAAATTACAGGTAGCCAGACCAGACAGATCATTTCACTATTGCAACACCAATTATGCATTACTGG
>CAMPJQ010000050.1 GCA_946886925.1 uncultured Terrimonas sp. | reverse complement strand
CAACCGGTGCTCACATCATTGTAACATATAGCCTTCTAAAATGTTTAATATAGGAGAGGACTTAAAAATAAACAGCCGGTTAAAAGAGTCATTTTAATTGTGCGGCAGCGTGTATAGCAGACACACTTATCAAAATGATAAATTAATCTAGTATACTTCGTTTACCCCCGACTTTTTCCCGTTGGTGTATTTTATGTTTTCTCTGCCATGTTTTCTAAGGATTTTTAAATCCGAAACAATTCGTATTAACTGTTTGTCTTATGAGTTATAAACTGCTAAAAGGAGGGCATTTACCAGACAGGAAATGCCGGGAAATACTGGAACTGTTTTGTGATGATCTTACTGCTACCCAGATAGCCGGTATAAGCGGCGTAAGCAGGGTAACTGTAAATAATTACTTCAGGCTTATTCGTTCTGCAATTGCTTCCTTTTGTGAAGCCGGTCTTCTTGCCGGTCAACGGTCACATACACTTGATGCCGCAAATAGTGCTGTGGATGTAACATCCAATCCAGTAGATAATCCGGCATACTATGGGTTTTATATATATAAGGGCAAAGTGTCTACTGCATGGCTTAAGAATATTTGCCAGGCATCAATATTGCAGCTACAGGGTAAAGACGATGCGGCTATTAATGGAGGTTCAGTGCCCATCTTTGAAGGTTATCATGCAATAGCTGATTTTAATGACTGGCGTTTGTATTGGCTGGACGGTAATACAGGAATTCCTGCTTTTTCAAATGCCCTGCCAGAAATTACCGGTTTTTGGAAGCATACCAAAAGCCGTTTGCAAAAGTTCAGAGGGATGAATAAAAGTACTTTATACCTGCATATTAAGGAGTGTGAGTTCAGGTATAACTTCCGGAATGACGATATCCTTACTGTGCTTACCGGGATTATTAGTACTCCGCGGTATTTTAAAAATGAAGCATATGAAAATTACGCCACGGCATACAAGAGTGCCAGACAATCATAATAAAATTTCATAACAGGGGCTTAAAGCCGGTCCCTTATCAAAATATTGAAATCACTCCGGGGATTTTTTCTAAAGTTTAACCTTCAACTCATTCCTGGATCATACTAACTAAGTTGAAGGAATAGAAGTTTTCTCATGTTTTGGTAAGCGGGTGATTGTCTAATCACCTGCTTTTTTATTTTCAGGTTTTGTATGTCTTTGTTCAGGAAAACATTAAAAAATATTATTAAAACCCCTATTTTTGCAGCCCGAAATAAAGAAGGCGAGTAAATTCTACCGCCGAATAAAATTGGATATAGTTAGGGCCGAAAAACAAAGATAACAGGCGGGGTAGCTCAGGCGGTTAGAGCGCAGGATTCATAACCCTGAGGTCTGGGGTTCAACTCCCCATCCCGCTACAAAAGCTCCACACGGGGCTTTTTTGCTATGCCATACATCGTATACGTTTTGTATTCTTCCACATTCGGGAAACATTATGCCGGCTACACATCAGATTTAGCTAGTCGCCTAATATCGCATAATCATTTTGGAAAAGGCCAGACAGCCCGCTACCGTCCCTGGGTGTTAATTACAGCAAGGAATTTCTCACTCAACAAGAGGCGATGACTTACGAGAAATGGTTGAAAAGTGGGGCTGGAAGAGACTTTATTAGGAAAATAGTTCATTGAGTGCAGGTTTCATATCCGCCGCGGCGGACTGGGGCTGTGACCGCGGTGGTGGTTTCAACTCCCCATGCCGCTACAGAAGCTCCATACACGTTTTGTTTTCTTCTGTATTCGGTAAACATGATACCGGCTACACGTCCGATTTAGATAGTCGCCTGTTATCGCACAATCACTTTGGAAAAGACTGGACAGTCCTACACCGTCCCCTGGGTGTTAATTTACAACGGAGCGGTAGCTTTTTCATTATAACCGTTTATTTAGTGGTAATTTTTAAAACGGCTTTCCTGACATGTACTGATATCTTTATCCGGAATTTCACAACTGCCATCTATACATCTCTTGGGTCGAAAAAATCCCGTAATAAAAAAAATGGCTCCAAATAATATAGCGGGCCATCCTCCTGCAGTATAATATATAAATCCAACAATTATAAAAAAGACACCCAACCCCCAGCGCAGTAATCTGCTGAGCCATACTACGTTTTTAGATGAAGTTGAATTTAACATTATGATTCGTTTTTTTAACAGAATAAATCTCACTCTGCATCTTTTGTTTGCTTTTTCAACATACTAAAGAGCAAGGCACCCATTACGCCAAAATAGAGTGTGCTGTTGCGCGGGCTGGAAGTAATGGCGCAGGTTCCGCTATTACAACCCACCAGTTTCCAGTATACAAAACCTCCTATACTGCCAACGAAAGCACCGGTTAGCAAAAATATATTGCGTCTTACCCATTTTTTCATGTCGTGAAAGTCGGGAATTACTTTCAATTTCTTCGTGACTAATGTTACATTCAATCCATTATCTTTATTGATCACGGTGTTAAATATCTTGTATGAAATTCGCACTCCAAAAGTCCCCCATTCCGGAATCCAGGATATTTGTAGCAAAGCAGTTGAAAGAAAAACATTTTGATGCTACCTGGCATGCGCACAGTGAATACCAGGTATTTTTAGTTTTAAAAGGAAGCGGTACCCGCTTTATAGGCAATACAGTTAAATCTTTTAATGCAGGAGATCTTACTTTTCTGGGGCCGGGTTTGCCGCATTTATGGCGAAGTGACAGCGCATATTTTGATAAAAGCAGTAAACTCACAACACACGGATTGGTTGTTTATTTCCGGGCAGATTTTATAGGCGACCTGATAGAGAAGGATGAAATGCAGCAGATCAGGAGTTTGTTTAAAAAAGCAAAACGTGGAATTGAATATTACGGGCAAACGGTTTCTCAGCTTAGCAATATGATGAACGGCATTGTTTCTGCGCATGGCGCAACCAGCCTCATACAATTATTGCAGATGCTGGAGTTGATGGCGCAAACAAAAGAATACCGTTTGCTGCACAATGCTGACTACGCTTACAAATTAAAAGAATCGGAAACCCGGCGCATCAATTTGGTGATTAATTACGCTGCACAGCATTTCCAGGGACGTATTGAATTGGAGTCGGTTGCTGCATTACTTAATATGACGCCTACTTCATTCAGCCGGTATTTCAGGATGAAAACGAGTAAATCATTTTCAGATTTTATCGCAGAACTTCGAATCCGGCATGCGTGTAAATTATTAAGTGAGGACGATGACAAAACCATCAGCCAGGTAAGTTATGAATGTGGGTTCAATACCTTGTCAAACTTTAACCGGCAGTTTAAATGGTATATGAAAATGACTCCAAAAACCTATCGGGGAAAATTTTCAACTTTGTAATATTTTTCTTATTTCCCCATTCTTTTCATTTTTTTGGATAAAATACAGTCGGTATTGGACATAATCCAATAAAGCACTGGAATTCAAATAACCGTAATTTAGTGTAATTGTATTTAGCTCAGATTGGTATGCTATCTTCTTTGAGCTTTGAACCTTTCACCGTTCGCATGCAATTAATAATCTAATATAACTACAACTTATGTCTTCCCAAAAAATAAACATTGCCATTATAGGTCTTGGCTTTGGTGCAGAATTCATTCCCATATACCAGCGGCACCCCAATGCGAACATGCATGCTATTTGCCAGCGCAACAAAGAAAGCCTGAACAAAACAGGAGATGCTTTCGGCATTCAAAAAAGATATACGGATTATGATGAACTGCTTAAAGATCCTACAATAGATGCAGTGCATATCAATACGCCCATTCCTGATCATGCAGCCCAATCATTAAAAGCGCTGAAGGCCGGTAAACATGTGGCCTGTACTGTTCCTATGGCTACTACGGTGGAAGAATGCAAACAAATTGTGCAGGCGGTAAAAGAAACAGGGCTCACCTATATGATGATGGAAACCGTGGTATATGCCAGGGAATTTTTGTTTATGAAGGAACTATATGAAAAAGGAGAGCTGGGGAAAATACAATTTTTAAAAGCCAGCCATCAGCAGGATATGGATGGATGGCCCAACTATTGGCCAGGATTACCACCTATGTATTACGCCACGCATTGCGTTGGCCCCGTGCTGGGGTTAACAAGAGCGGAAGCGGAATATGTATCCTGCTTTGGATCGGGAACAATAAGAGAAGAGTTACATGCATTTTACAATTCATCTTTTGCTGTGGAGAGTACGCATATCAAATTCAGAAATTCCGATTTAAGTGCTTATGTATATCGCTCTTTATTTGATACAGCGCGGCAATATCGCGAAAGCTTTGAAGTATACGGTTCAAAAAAATCCGTTGAGTGGCCATTGATCGAAGGAAAACCGTTAGTGGTGCATACCGCAAAACGTGCGGAGTCCGAAATTCCTGAAGAAGTGGAGTCGCCTGATTATGCCCATTTATTGCCTGAGCCCATACAGCGGTTTACTACAGGCGGTGTATATGATACGGATGAGCACCAGCATCTTTCTTTCTTACAGGGCGCAGGTCATGGGGGATCACACCCGCACCTGGTACACGAATTTGTAAGTGCACTCGTGCAAAAAAGAGAACCGTTTCCCAATGCAAAGCAGTCAGCCAATATTACCTGCGTGGGTATCCTGGCGCATGAGTCGGCAAAGAAAGGAGGGGAAATTATTAAATTGCCGGATTTCACCTTATCATAAGCTGAGAATGTAATGCTTTTGTATGATAAGAGGGATCCGTTATAATTCCTCTTTCTGACAATTTCTGTTCAATAACAAGCAACCGCTCGAACTAAAAAATATGAACAAATGAAACGCAATGTCCTTCTATCCCTGCTTTGTATCTTCTCTTTAGCCATGTTGAACTCCTGCAAACAACAGGAAAAAGATGATAAACCCCGGCGGCTGGAGATATTATTCCTGGGGCATAAAAGCAAGCACCACGATTCGGAGAAACTGGCTGAACTGCTTTCGCAGGAATATTTCAAGAAGGGTATAAATATAACGTACACAACAAATCCTGATTACCTTTTACGGGAAGACATGAAATTATACGATGGATTGCTGTTGTACGCCAATCATGATAGTATTACTGCGCCGCAGGAAAAAGCGCTGCTCGACTACGTAAACTCAGGTAAGGGTTTTATTCCCATCCATTGTGCATCCTGGTGCTTCCGTAATTCGCCGGAAGTAGTGGAGATGATCGGCGGGCAGTTTAAAACACATCAATACGATTCCTTTACCGCTGTTATCGTAAAGCCGGATCATCCTGTGATGAAAGATGTGCCTGCTTTTTCTACAGAAGATGAAACTTATGTGCACGACAAGCTCAGTAAAAATATAGAAGTACTTACAGAACGGGTAGAGGGCGATCATCACGAACCATATACATGGATACGCAATTACGGCGATGGCAGAGTTTTTTATACAGCTTACGGGCATAATGAAAAAACCTGGACGAACCCCGGCTTTTTGAAATTGGTTTACAACGGTATCATGTGGGCTGTGGGTGATCATGCAAAGTCGTTGGCAGAACAATTTGGTACACCCAGCCCGAAGTATTCAGATGCGCGGATGCCCAATTATGAAAAGCGCGATCCGCCCCCGCAATTCCAGGAACCATTATCGCCCGAACAATCTATGAAACTAATACAGGTTCCGGTAGGATTTGAAATAAAACTTTTTGCTGCTGAGCCCGATATTAACAAGCCTATACACATGGATTGGGATGAGAAGGGGCGGCTGTGGATTGCAGAAACCATGGATTACCCGAATATGGTGCGCGACAATAAGGAAGAAGGAAAAGATATGATCAAGATACTGGAAGATACGGATGGAGATGGTAAGGCGGATAAATTTACAGTGTTTGCCGATAAGCTCAATATACCTACCAGTTTTGCTTTTATTAATGGTGGCATAGTAGTGGCGCAGGCTCCCGACTTTTTATTTCTGAAAGATACAAATGGTGATGATAAAGCGGATGTGCGGGAAAAGATCATTTCGGGCTGGGGAACATTTGATACGCATGCCGGACCTTCCAATTTCCGTTACGGCCCCGACAATACCATATGGGGAACGGTTGGCTATTCCGGCTTTAAGGGAGTGATAGGCGATAGTAAAGATACCATGCGTTTCAGCCAGGGCTTGTATCATTTTACTGCCGATGGAAAACAACTGGAATTTCTGGGCAACACCTCCAACAATACCTGGGGATTGGGCTTTTCGGAAGATTTTGATGCGTTTATATCAACAGCCAACAATACGCACAGTGCTGCGTACACTATCCCCAAACGTTATTTTGAAATGTCGGGACAGGGTGGTGAAACCGGTATAGATAAAATTGAAAGTCATTATGCCATGCATGTGGTAACCAAAAATCTGCGACAGGTAGATGTGCACAATGGTTTTACGGCTGCAGCCGGTCATAGTTTATATACGGCACGTAATTATCCAAAGGAATTCTGGAACAGGATTGCTTTCGTAAGCGAACCTACCGGCAGGGTTATTCATCGCAATATTATTGAACCCGATGGTTCTTCTTTCAAAGAAGCTGAAGACGGGTGGAACTTTGTGGCAAGCGCGGATGACTGGTTTGGACCTGTGCAGGCTGATGTTGGCCCGGATGGAAATGTATGGATAGCGGACTGGTATAATTTTATTATCCAGCATAACCCCACGCCGCAGGGATATGAAACCGGAAAAGGAAATGCATATATTAATCCGATACGAGATTCACTCCGCGGGCGCATCTATAGTATTCATTATAAGAAATCAGATGGAGAGAAAATATCATCGCTCGATAAAAATGATCAGGATGAACTGATTGAAGCGCTGAGCAGTTCTAATATGTTCTGGCGTACTACAGCCCAGCGTTTGCTGGTAGAAGCAGGCGATAAAAAGGTAGTTGATGAATTGTATAAGATTATAGAAAATGTTTCGGTTGATGAGATTGGTTTAAATGCTCCTGCAGTGCATGCATTATGGACATTGCAGGGGCTGAAAGCATTTAACGGTGATAATAAGGAAGCGGTGAATGTTGCCATTGGCGCGTTGAAGCATCCTTCGGCAGGCGTGCGCAGAGCTGCTATACAGGTGCTGCCGGCAACGGAAGAAATTTCAAAAGCCATGATTGGTGCTGGTATATTTGAAGATAAAGATCTGCGCGTGGTGCTGGCCGCTGTATTAAAAGCATGCGATCTCCCCCCATCAGAAACACTGGGGCAGATTTTATTTAAACTGGCCAGTAAGGAAGGTGGAAGCGCCGAAGACAAATGGATCCAAAAGGCATTGTTTATCGCATCGGGCATACAACAGCAGGGTTTTGAGAAAGCATTTAAAACCAGTGGCATCAGCGAACAGGTGGAACTGGGTAAAGCCGGTTTGATCCATCGTATAATGCTGCGTTCAAAATTAAGTGTGCTCTCACTGCCTCAAAATACATATATCAGGCCCGACCTGTTGCCCGATCTTACCGGAAGAGAATTGTTTTTTACTGCAAATGTGGAATTGAACAATAAGGACCGTAAGAAAGGGGTAATTGTAGCTCAGGGCAATAAAGCGAATGGATATGCGGTGTATATTGACAATGGAAAGAAATTACACTTCCAGGTCAATCAAAATAACCAATCCTTTAATATACAATCGAAGGATAGCGTGACTGATGGTTTTTCTGTAACAGCAAAACTTTTGAAAGGGGGCGTTATGGAATTGCTTTTAAATAATAAAGAAATTGCCACCGGGAAAGCAAAGGGCTTGTTTAAAATACCTTTGCGTGATGCCGGCATTCGCATAGCAAATGATTACTGGAACAGCGGCGCAAAAAAGGCCGGCGATTATGAAGACAGCGCACGAAATATAGGCAGGGTGGGTGACGCACGCATGGAAACGCTGCTTGCGGAAGCACAACAGGCTGATCTGGGTAAGCCCGACCAGGTAATCATAATGAAAACAGTGCAAAATCAAATGAAATTTGAGAAACCAAAAATTACAGCCAAAGCTGGAACGATATTGGAAATCGTGCTTACCAATATTGATTTTATGCAACATAACTTACTTGTATTAAAACCCGGCAGCATGGAAAGGGTAGGGGCGGCAGCAGATAAGCTTGCGCAGGTACCCGAAGGCGTTAGTATGCAGTATATTCCTTCTGTTCCGGACGTTTTATTTGCGACACCATTGGTTAATCCTGATCAGCAGTTCAGTTTAAAATTCCGTGTCCCTGATATTCCGGGTGATTATCCCTTTATCTGTTCTTATCCGGGCCATTGGCGGATAATGAATGGCGTGCTTACGGTGGAGAGATAAAAACAAAAGTAGTTTGTCATTTGCACTGAATGCAAATACCCGCATTTGATTATTAAATGCGGGTATTTATTTTTTATAAGACACTCTCGCAAAAGATTTTTTTTTGGGGTTAACAAATCAATAGCGAAATATTCGAAAGATTTCATATTCCTTTGACCGCAGGTAAGCGATGATTTGGACGTGGTGGATTGTATAAAGAGGAAGATATGAACCTGCGGTTGCTTCTTTGAGTAAAGACTATTTGCTTTACTCAGTGATTTATAACGATTTTATCCTAATTTTGATTTTCGTTTAGACAACTTCTTCCTGCATAAATTCCTGATCTCCCTCAGTCCTGCTTTAAATATTAACTACAGCTAAAGTAGTTCCATTAAATCATGGAAATACAATTGTTATATCGTACGTGACCGGGTAAGCAAAAGGCTTTCCTGTTTAATATTCATTATTAAAACTACCTGCATATGAATAGAATTACCTGATAGCATGAAGCATGCGGAGTATGACTCAAATTTCCGCAATTAAATACAAACTGCCGCTCTGGCGGCGATCATCAAATTAAATAAACCTCATATGAAAAAAAATGAATGCGGCGTATCGCATGGTATACGCCATTTACTCAACAAATACCTCCTTATTACCGGGATGATCCTGGTGATCACCTTTGGTTTTTTCATTCCGGTTTTTGCAAATGGTTACGAAGAAAACACACGATCCAATAACTCTGGCGATCGTTTCAGAGAAAACACAGCTATTGACATTACGGGTAAAGTAATGAACAATGATGGTGAATCACTTTCCGGCGTTACTGTTGTGGAAAAGGGAACTACCAATGGAACCACTACGGATGCCAGTGGCAGTTTTTCCATCAATGTAAGCAGCACAGATGCGGTGCTGGTATTCAGTTATGTTGGCTTTAAAAACACGGAAGTCGCAGTTAACAACACTGCCGCATTACAAAACGTTGTGCTGATGCCCGATGTGAGCAGTCTGACAGATATAGTGGTGATAGGTTATGGTACTGCAAAAAAATCTGATCTTACGGGATCGGTTGCTGTGGTAAAAGCAGAGCAGTTGATGGACAGGCCGGTGCCCAATGTTACACAGGCATTGCAGGGAAAAGTGGCAGGCGTGGATGTAAGTGTAAACAGCAATGCTCCCGGGGCCGGCGCTAAAGTTCGCATACGCGGATTGGGATCTATTAATTCAAGCCTTGACCCCTTGTATGTAGTAGATGGTGTGGCAGGGGTTGATGGCAACAGTATTAACCCTAATGACATTGCTTCGCTGGAAGTATTAAAGGATGCATCTTCTACCGCTATTTACGGTGCACGCGGCGCCAATGGTGTAATTATGATCACCACCAAACGTGGCAGAAGCGGCGCCACCAGGGTTACGTATGATGGCAATGTAAACGTAGCCGAATTATACAGGCATTTACCCGCACTTGATGCGCAGGAATTTGTTGACATATACAATTTATCTTTTGCCAACGGGCAGAAATTTGATCCGCTTGGTGGAACGTGGACGCCTCCGAAAGCATTGAATCATGCCAACTTTCCTTTGCTTTTTGACGAAAGTGACAAACCACTTTATAATACCAATTGGGAATCTGAAGTATATAAACCTGCATTATCTCACAGCCATCAGTTAAATTTCCAGGGTGGCAACGAGAAAACATTGTTTAGCGTTTCCCTGGGTTATCTTGACCAGGATGGTATAATGGTAAACTCAAATTTTAAACGTTATTCTGCAAGGATCACTCTAGACAATGATGTAAACAAGTGGCTGAAGATCGGCGGCAATCTTACCCTGATAAAATCCCGGCAGCGCATGGAGTCTGATGGTAATGGCGGATTAAACGTGCC
>CAMPJQ010000049.1 GCA_946886925.1 uncultured Terrimonas sp. | reverse complement strand
CTGACTGGTTTTGGCGGAAAGGATCACGATCATTCGTTGCATGCGGTATTGGCCGGAGCCGATGGCAACTGGTATTTCAATACAGGCAATGCAGGTCCGCATATGGTAACCGATAAAAGTGGATGGAGCCTGCGTGCGGGCAGTATATATACAGGCGGTACTCCCTATAATACCAAAAATGAAGGCAATTTAAAAAGTGATGACGGAAAGGTATGGGTTGGGGGATTGGCCCTGCGCATCCATCCGGATGGAACGGGGTTAAAAGTAATGGGTCATAATTTTAGAAATGCGTATGAACTCACTGCCGATTCGTATGGCAATTTCTGGCAGAACGACAATGACGATGAGGTGGCGGCCTGCCGTGTGTCGTGGCTGCCGGAAGGGGGAAATGCAGGCTATTTCAGTACAGACGGAACCAGAACCTGGCAGGCCGATCAGCGGCCCGACCAGGATATATTTACCGCGCACTGGCACCAGGAAGATCCCGGCGTAATGCCGGTGGGCGACAGGAGCGGGGCAGGAGCGCCTACAGGCGTGGTATTGAATGAAGGCGATGCGCTGGGAGAAAAATACCGCGGACTGTTACTGAGCGCTGATGCAGGAAGGAATGTCATCTTCGGCTATCATCCGCACAAAGAGAAATCGGGGCTGCTGCCCGGCGAAAGAAAAAACTTTATCACCTCTTTAAGCGGGGATAATGCATTGTATGTGTGGAACGACAGTGCCGCCAATACGCATAAAGAAAAATGGTTTCGTCCCAGCGATGTGGCCATTGGAACAGATGGCGCGATATACATATCGGATTGGTACGATCCTGTTGTGGGCGGGCACCAGATGCAGGATAAAAAAGGTTTCGGAAGAATTTACCGCGTAACGCCTAAAAACAAAACACTCCATTCTCCGAAAATTGATCTCAGTACAACCGAAGGACAGATAGCGGCGCTACGCAATCCCGCTATTAATGTGCGACAGCTTGGGTTTCAGCAATTGAAGCAACAGGGAGAAGGGGTTGTTGAACCTGTTGGTCAGTTATTAAAAGATGAAAACCCATATATACAGGCAAGGGCAATATGGCTGCTGGCACAATTAGGACAAAAAGGCATAGATGCAACTGTTGCATTATTGAAAAATGATGACGAAACGATAAGAGCTACAGCTTTCCGTGCGTTGCGTGTAGCCGTTCCCGATATAATGCCCTATGCCATTCAATTGCAAAACGATCCTTCGGCATTTGTGCGCAGAGAGATCGCTGTTGCCGTGCGTGATCTGCCTTTTCAAAAGACCAGGCCCGTATTGATGGAACTGGTAAAGCAGTTTGATGGTGAAGACCGCTGGTATCTGAATGCTGTGGCAGCAGCAATGGCCGGACATGAAGCAGAAGTATATCCCGAAATAAAACAATTGCTGGCAAATGATAAAACACCTGCTGAATGGGATAAAAAAATGAGCATGTTTGCCTGGCGTTTACACCCGGTTGTGAGTTTGAACGATCTCCTGCTTCGCGCTAATGATGACGCACTCGATGCTAAGGAAAGAAGGGCCGCTGTTACCGCTATTGCATTTATAAAGGATAAGGGCGCCGCCGAAGCCATGCTGGCACTGAGTAAAAATAAATTGCCCGATGTGGCCGGACAGGCTTCCTACTGGCTTTCCTTTCGTCAGGGCAACGACTGGTATGCGTTGTTAAACTGGAAGAAACTAAATATCAATACAGCGTATGAACGAAAGTTGGCCAACATGAAAACAAGGTTACTGGCTGTGCAGGATGAACACCTTTCATTGGGCGCAAGAAAAGGACGGCTCGTGCAAATGGCGAAGGATTCGCTGGGTGGTCAACTGTTGATTGGTCTTGCTTCGGAAAATAAATTTCCAAAAGCACTGATCCCCGCAATGGAAGAAAGTATTTTCCAAAACCCTGATCTTACCGTAAGGGTACAGGCCGGAAAATATTTTAAACAGGCCGGCGTACAAAAAAATTATTCCATAACTGGTATTGCCGCGTTGAAAGACAATGCGCAAAATGGCAAAACTGTTTTTGCCGGTCATTGCGCTTCCTGTCATAAGGTTGGGCAAACAGGTAGCACTATTGGCCCGGAATTAACCAGCATTGGAAAAAAGTTTGATAAAACAGGTTTGCTCGATGCCATCATTCATCCCAGTGCAGCTATACTGTTGGGTTATGAGCCCTGGCTCATCAATACAAAAGACGGGGGATCTTTTTTTGGGTTCCTGATCAGTGAGAATAAGCAGGCCATAATTATAAAAGATGTAGCCGGGCAGCAGCATACCATTGCAACGGATAAGATCAGCTCAAGGCAGAAGCAAAACAAAAGTCTCATGCCTGAACCCGCAATTGCAGGCATATCGGAACAGGAACTGGCAGATGTAGCAGGGTATTTACTGGCCGGTAAATAGGATGGATTTTATTCAATAATTTTCGCCCGGTAAATGTTAACCTGGATTCATTTTATAATCATTCTAAATTTATACACATGCAAAGCAGGTTTAACCGCCGGAAATTTATCAGCACCATTTCTGTGGCAGGAGCGGGGCTGGCTATAGGAGCACCCCATATCGTATCGGCGCATGCAGGTAATGCAAAGCCCGCACTTTTAGGTGGCACTAAAGCATTTGCTCCCACATTCCCTGGCTGGCCGGTATACGGGCAACCAGAAGAAAAGGGATTGATGGACGTACTGAAGAGTAAAAAATGGGGACGGTTAAATGGCAACGTGATGGCTGCTTTTGAAAGCGCATACGCGAAGCAGTTAGGTGCAAAACATTGTTTGGGCGTGTCGAGCGGCACCAGCGCGCTGTATACCATGCTGGGCGCTTTGGATATTGGCCCCGGCGATGAAGTGATCATTCCCGTGTATACATTTATTGCCACCTACAATGTGGTGGTGCTCAATTATGCTTTACCCATATTTGTAGATACCGATATAGAAAGCTTCCAGGTTGATGCCGGTAAAATAGAAGCATCCATCACTCCACAAACTAAGATTATCATGCCTGTTCATATCGGCGGCTCACCTGCCAACATAGATATGATCATGGAGATTGCTGACCGCAAAAAAATTCCTGTGATAGAAGACGCCTGCCAGGCACATTTGGCAGAATGGCGCGGGAAAAAAATAGGCACATATGGGCTGGCTGGCGGTTTTAGCTTCCAGTCGTCCAAGAATTTAAACTGTGCCGAAGGCGGGGCCATTGTTACCAATGATGAATCATTTGCCAAAACCTGCTATTCTTTTCACAACCAGGGGCAAGGCGGGAAGCACGCTGCATACAATCCGGGTGAAGGCACCCGCGGCACCAATATGCGGCTTACCGAATTCCAGGGCAGTATTTTGCTGGCGCAGATGACCCGCCTTGCGGAACAATCGAAGCGCAGAACGGAAAACGCAAATTACCTCAGCAAATTATTGAACGATATTCCGGGTATCACCCCGGCGAAATTATATGAAGGCACTACGGCAAGTGCATATCATTTGTATATGTTCCGCTATAATAAAGATCATTTCGCGGGCTTAAGCCGTGCAAAATTCCTCCAAGCATTAAGTGCCGAAGGCATACCATGCTCCGGTGGTTATGGCATGATCAACAAAGACAACTATGTTACGGGTCTCGCCAAAAACAAACACTACCTTAAAATATACGGAGAAAAAACAATGCAGGAATGGCTGGAGCGCAATCAATGCCCGCAAAACGATATACTGAGTACCGAACAGGCGGTATGGTTTGTCCAGAATATGTTGCTGGGCAGCAAAACTGATATGGACCAGATTGCTGCGGCAATTCGTAAAATACAAAAGAACGCGGCGGCGTTGGGGTGAGAAGTGAGAAGTGAAAGGTGAGTGTCTGCCGTTGGCAGCAAGCCCGTTGTGACGGAGAACAAGGCATCTGCAATTGAACCGGTACAGACCCTTCCTGCGTCAGGGTGACAAGCAACAGAATAAGGTTGAGCGTTAGCATAAAAGCTGAACTCCAATTCGACTGTCTGGAATGCTGAGCCTGCCCGCTGTGGAACGAAGCATCCGTTTAATCATCTTAGCAAACGCATGCCATATAAAAATAATTTTTTGTTAGATTTAATAAATAATCAGCGCATGAAAAAAATACTCATCTCCGTACTTATCGCGGGCTTTATATTAGTAACATCGCAGTCGTGGGCCGGCGACATCAAAGTGGGTATTGGCCGTAAAGCCATTACACCGCAGGGAGATGCCTGGTTAAATGGCTACGCCAATCCCGCCAGGTTAAAACCCGCAACCGGCATTGCGCATGATCTTTGGGCCAAGGCGCTTGTTTTTGAGGAATCGCCCACCAGCAGGGTGGTGATCGTAACAACTGACCTGCTGGGTTTATCACACGAAATATCAGCAGACATTGCCCAAAGGCTGAACGATAAATATGGCCTCCAGCGTTCACAGTTGTTATTGAATTCATCGCATACCCATTCGGCTCCCATGGTTTGGCCTGCAGCCGGCATGTTTTACTATAAGCCCGATGATATGCAAACGGTATACAAATATACCCGGCAACTGGTGGAGGATATTGTTGCTGCCGTAGATATGGCGATGGCCAATCTTACACCCATGCAGGTATGGAGCGGGCACGGGGAAGCAGACTTTGCCTTCAACAGGCGCGACCCTAAATTAACAATCCGTCCCGTGGATCACGATGTGCCTGTACTTAAAATTGCTACACCCGGCGGTGAGCTGAAAGCTGTATTGTTTGGTTATGCCTGTCACAATACAACGTTACCCGGCGATTACACCGAAGTGAACGGCGATTATGCAGGTTATGCGCAAATTGAACTGGAAAAAATGTATCCCGGTATTACGGCTTTGTTTTTCCAGGGTTGTTGCGGCGATATCAATCCCAATCCGCGGGGTACAATAGAACACGCCATGCAACACGGAAAATCACTGGCCGAATCAGTACAAAAAGTGCTCACAGGAACATTGAAACCTGTTCGTGCGCCTATTACTACCCGTTATGAAACCGTGCAGTTAGAATTCCGCCCGTTTGACCTGCAGTTGTATCAGAATGATATGGTAACCGGTGATGAATATGTTCAGCGGAGAGCGAAGCTGATGCTGCAGGCCTACAACAAAGGCTGGGATGTAAGCAAGTACAGTTATCCTGTTCAGTGTATACGCTTCGGCAAAGACCTTACTATTTTGGCCATGGCGGGAGAAGTGGTGGTGGATTATGCGTTGTGGGCCAAACGCACCTTTAAAAATGAAAATTTATTTGTAGCAGGCTACAGCAATGAAGTGATGTGTTATATTCCTACTAAAAGAATATTGGGTGAAGGCGGATACGAAGCCAGCAGCAGCATGATCTACTATGTATTGCCCGGTCCTTTTGCCGACAATGTGGAGGAAAGGATACAAGGGGCTGTGAAGCAGGTGATGAAAGGAGTGGGAGTGAAACGTTGAGCCCCCAGCTTTACTTTGTGTTCAGCTCATATATTGGGAAGAGACCTGCCATTGTTCAGAAACATCAAGGAACGGATCAATCCTATTCTTTATACAGGCAAAAATGAATGGTTCCGGCGCCGTAACTTTATTATCAGCCGGCAAGCAAAAATAGCAGTAACAGCGCACATACAGTTAATGGATGTTCCGGCAACCGGGCAGCAGTACTAAAAATTCCCCACTTCGGCGGCCGCCCCGTTTAATTCCTCCCTTTCACAGGAATGGAACAGAACTTGATAGAGTTGTAATGTTAATCATCCAGGTTGTTTTTTGTTTGCTTCATTCTGGCCGTGGCCAGCTTAAATCAATTCACTATGATCATCCTTCAAATTGAGCACCCGGTACCGGATTTTAACGAATGGAAAATGGCTTTCGACAATGATCCTTTAAGCCGTAAGCAGGCAGGTGTTCGCCATTACCGTATCTTCCGCCTTCACGATAATCCTGATCATATTATCGTGGAACTTGAGTTTGATCGTATAGAAGATGCTGAGCAGATGCATGAGACATTAAAAAAATTATGGAACCGGGTGGCGGGGAAAATAATGTCGGGTCCAAAAGCCAGGATCTTTGAAACCATTGAAAGTGTAACGCTTACCTGAGACCGAATGAAAAGGAGGCTCCTGAAATTTTGTAGAAATTCCATGCAAAAAATATCCCTCTATTTTACCTGCGGATGGAAGCAAATAATACGCTAATAAAAGTAGCCTCCCATTATTGCCTGTTCTTTTTACTGTGCCGTACCGAATCCCGGGTATTAGTCAAAAAAATATTTTCCCCATATTGTGCTTTTTTTAAGCTCCGTGCGAATAATAAATAAACTCCCGATAATAGCATTGTATTATTGAGATAAGTGGAGGATTATGGGTGTATTCCAAATTGTCACTGGCTGGTGGAGACGCTAATCAGAACGGACTGCCGTGGAGGGCGCCTGCCTGACAGGTATGCAGGTTTTTACCGCCCACATGAAGCAAAGCAATGCGTGAATTTGAATACACCCATCATTCCGGATTTTCTTTTTGAGAATATTGTTTTGTATATCTTCACCTGCTGATATACAAGATGCCGTATAGGCATTCAACCCATATTTATTCCCAACCTTTTTCTTTTATATGAAAAAAGTAAAATACGCTTTTCTTGTTATTGTTATTACAATGATGACGGCAGCATTACACAGCCAGGTTCAGAACCTTGCAGGACAATGGAAGTTCCGGCTTGATGCTGATAACAAAGGTTTGGAAGAAAGATGGTTCGATGCGCAACTGCCCGATAGCATTGAATTGCCGGGCTCCTGCGAAGAGCGGGGCTTTGGTATTAAAAACACAGTGAAAGATCCACACCGTTTAACAAGAGCAATAAAATACGAAGGCAAAGCCTGGTACCGCCGCACAATAACAGTACCCGCATCATGGAAAGGAAAAAGAACAGAACTTTTTTTAGAAAGAGTCCATTGGGAGTCATCGTTGTGGATAGACGGCGTTCCCCATGGTTTGCGGAACAGTCTTTCCGCTCCGCATGTGTATGATCTCGGCCTGCTGAATCCCGGCATACATACTATAGTGATCTGCATAGACAATACTTACGGCAGCATTCCCATTGGCACCTGGGGCTTTGCCATTACAGATGATACACAGGGAAACTGGAACGGCATTACCGGGCGGATAGAATTGCGGGCTACCGGCCCAGTATGGATCAGCGACATACAGGTATATGCAGATCGCCTGCAGGTGAAGCTGGGCAATATCACCGGAAAGAGCCACCAGGCTGTTTTGCAGAACAAACAGGTAACCATACCCGCTGCAGGAGCTATCATAGACCTGCCCTTCAAACCCGCTGCACCTGTATGGGATGAATTCTCACCAGCCCTTCACACGGTTACGGTTACCCTCAGTTCCGGGAGCTTCAAAGATAAAAAGAGCATGAAGTATGGTATACGAAAGTTAACAACTGCCAAAGGTCAGTTTGTTGTTAACGGGCGGCCTGTGCTCATGCGTGGCCCGGTAAACGAATGTATTTATCCTTTAACGGGATACCCGCCCATGGATAAGGCTTCGTGGACGCGTGTGCTGGGCATTTGTAAATCGTACGGTTTTAATTTTATGCGTTTCAATTCCTGGTGCCCGCCCGAAGCGGCTTTTGAAGCAGCGGATGAACTTGGCTTTTATCTGCAGGTGGAACTCCCTTTCTGGTCAATAGATGCCCCTGTGTTTGGTGAACACCCGCTCCGCGACCAGTTCCTGTTTGATGAACTGCGGCGCATTCTTGAAACCTATGGCAACCATCCTTCCTTTGCATTTATGGCAATGGGCAATGAATCGCCGGGCCCCTTTGAAGTGCTGGTAAATAAAGGCAGGAGCATTGATACCCGTATGCTGTACCGCTGTCAGAACGGAGATACCATTACCAATGGCGATTTCGCGGAAAGGGGAACGGAGATCGGGCAGCGTGGCGTTAAAGGTCCGCGTACCGATTGGGACAGGTGGTCGCTGATCAAAACTGCGGAGACTGAAAAATACAGGTTGTCGTCATTGCCAACCTTTGCACACGAAGTAGGTCAATGGGCCAGCTATCCTGATTTTGACCAACTGGCAAAGTTTACGGGAACGCTCAAACCATATAATTACGAAGGGTTCCGGCATTCACTCGCACAAAATAATATGGCCGATCAGAACAAAGCGTTTGCACAGGCAAGCGGAAAGTTCGCCGTGTCGCTGTATAAAGATGAGATAGAAGGCTGTTTGCGTTCCTATCCTTATGGTGGTTTCCAGGTTGTGGAAGCACGTGATTTCCCGGGAGAAGGGTGTGCCATCATTGGCTGGCTGGATGCGTTCTGGGATTCAAAAGGATTGATAACACCGGCTGAGTTTCGCCGTTTTTGCGGGCCGGTAGTATGTCTTTTAAGCATGCCGCAGCGGATCTATGCCAGCGATGATCTGTTTACAGCAAAAGCCATGCTTTCCAATTACGGACCTGGGGATTTGCGATCTGCTGCTGAATGGAAAATAACCGATGAACAAAATAATACAATAGCCTCCGGAAGTTTCGCCACAAGCACAATGCAGCAGGGAAAAGTCACTTCCATCGGGGACATTAAAGCCTCCTTAAAAAAGGCGCATTCTCCTTCCCGGTTACTGGTTACCGTTAGTGCAGCCGGCACGTCCAACAGTTGGAATATATGGGTATATCCTGCAAAGCAAGTTGCTGCAGCACCCGATGTGCGTGTGCATTATGCTTTTGATGAGGCGGCCCGCAAAGACCTGGCAAATGGAGAGCGCGTGCTATTGTTTTCTTCCCCTGCTGAAGGGTTATATGAAATTAAAGCTGCGTTTATGGGGCCCGACAGTGTGCGGCAGTTTCCTCCTGTATCCAAAGGCAGGAGCGCAATACCCGGCACTTATATGCCCGCTTTCTGGAACATGCGGCTTTTTAACCAGGCGGGCACGCTCAGCATTCTCTGCAATCCGCAACACCCGGCGCTGGCTGGCTTTCCTACGGAAGCACACAGCGACTGGCAATGGGCCGACCTGCTGGGCCGGTATACGGCGCAGGCATCGTACGCCATTGCAGGCGATGCAGCAATGCATGAGTGGGACGACCGGTTTAACAGGTCGAAGTCGGTTGTGCTGAATGAAACACCTGCGGATTACCGTCCTATTGTGCAGGTGATTGATAATTACGAAAGGAATTATAAGCTGGGGATCATTTTTGAAACCCGTGTGGGAAAGGGTAAGCTCCTGGTGTGTGCGCTTGACCTGGATACGGATGCCGGAAAGCGTCCTGCGGCGCGGCAACTGAAAGCCAGTTTACTGCAATATGCGGCAGGAGAAAAATTCAATCCCACGCATGAACTTTCCATTGAACTGCTGGAGAAGATACTCTGCTTCTAACGCCGGCAATCATCAATGGAATTCAGGTAATACTTTTGAAGCCGAAACAATTGACTATCATTAATACTGGTTTAAAAAGACAAATGAAATTTAAAACATCAATAGATATTTTGCTGGGACTGCTTGTTATGGTGATCCTGTTTCATATAGCCGTAATCGTTAAAGCCATTCCGTATAACATCGCCTGGGGCGGACGACTTCAGAACGACCAGGAAATGTATGTTTTTGAAGCCATCTCCATTTTGATCAACTTATTTCTGGGGCTTGTTTTGCTCATGAAAGCCAACTATATAAAATTCCGGTTCGGGAAAAAAGCAATAAACATCATACTATGGATCTTTCTTGTTTTATTTGTTTTGAATACGGTTGGTAATCTTTTCGCAAAGACAAACTTTGAGCAATCATTCGCTGTTTTGACTTTTGTTTTTGCTATTCTTATTTGGATAATTTTGAAAACCAGAAAGCCATGGTTACATTAGAACAAATAGGACTATAGCTTTAGCATTGCCCGGGGTTACTGGAAGTGTACACTTCCGGCTACCCACTTTTAAAGTGGGAGAGAAGGGATTTATAACCGTTCAAAAAGACGCGGCAATTATGGCCTTGCCGGAACTTCTGGCTGAAGCCTTAGCAAACAGTGAACCTCAGAAATTTGAACTGGTCCGTAGAAACAAAAAGTATTTTGTAGGACTGAAAGCCGATTTAAAAAAGACCGGCATCGCCGACCTGAAGCCGCTCATAGAGGACGCATATAGTTATAGAAAGCCGGTAAAGAAGTAGCTCATTGTTTTTAGTGGAAGATAACTCTTTGATGTCGCGCCGGGGTCTTCACAGC
>CAMPJQ010000048.1 GCA_946886925.1 uncultured Terrimonas sp. | reverse complement strand
CCATTCTACCAATAACCTGAGCCCGTATTTTCATAAGTCCTCAGTCTTTATATGTGCCGGGCGATACAGCAATCCCGAGAGGTTCACCTTTGCTATGCTATTTTCAATTAAACAAAATCTTCAAAAAGAAATGAACTTAAAGAATATGACAGCTAAAATATTGCTGGTTATTTTGCTCCTAATAACAACAAACCTGTATGCTCAAACTACCACACGAAACATCAGAACGCAGGAGTATAAACAACTGCAGGAACATTTAGGCAAAGGATGGAACACCTGGTACAACAACAGTATTCTTACACATGCCTTACTGCCTGAAGGTTTCTCCATCAATTTATGTATAGCCACAAAGGATAATAAAGCCTACCTGAAAGAAGCTTTTAAAGCATCCGAAATAACAAATCGCCCTGAAAAAGTTTTATTGGGATTGCGTTCTGATGATGGAAGCTATACCAGTTTAAAGCTGCAGTACATGGGAATAGATTTATCCGTTGAAACAGCAACAGACGGAAATGACGAGCTGATCCTCGTATCACCCTCCGCCCCATCGGAAAACTTCCTTGTAGCAGAAGCCGGTTTATTGTGGAACAGCGAAGGAGCAACCGGCAGAAAGGAAAATAAACTTACCGGCGCCTTTCCGGGCAACCTTATTACAGTCAGTTCAACCGCTACACCGGTACCCAATGCGTATATCGCTTCCACAAGTCCGCGTTTAACTTTTACACTGAACGAAGAAATTGGCATCTACACCGGTAAGGCAAGAGATTTATCAACTATTAAAAACATTATCGCCAGGCACAGGGAAGCGCAACAAAAAAGAATGGACAGCTATGGGAATTTGTCGGAATCGTTCAAAGCCATGCAGACAATACTTGCGTGGAACACGATTTACGATGCACCCAATCATCGTGTCATCACTCCTGTAAGCAGGTTATGGAATAAGCAATGGGGCGGCTTTGTGTTGTTTGAATGGGATACCTATTTCGCAAGCTATATGTTGTCTTTATTCAATAAAGAGCTGGCTTATGCAAATGCAGTTGAAATAACGAAAGCCATTACCCCCGAAGGGTTTGTACCAAATTTTCAATCGGTAAGCGGCTACCAGCAAGCAAGCGGTGATGGCTCATTGCTGCGCAGTTCTTCGTGGGACAGGTCACAACCGCCGGTTGGCAGCAAGGTCGTTCTTGAAATTTATAAGAAATACAAGGAAAAATGGTTTCTGAATGAGGTGTATGATGAATTGCTAACATGGAATAAGTGGTGGCCGGCAACTCGTGACGTCAAAGGATTTCTTGCCTGGGGCAGCTATTATAAAAACGATACTGTATTTACCGAAAGTCAATTGCAAAGTGCGGCTTATGAATCAGGACTTGACAACTCACCCATGTATGACGGCGTTCCATTTAATACGCAAACACATACGATGGAATTGGCAGACGTTGGTTTAATGAGCATATATATTGCAGATTGTAATGCTTTAGCGGAAATCTCAGCGATACTGGGTAAAAATGCAGAGGCGGCAGCATTGAAAAAAAGATCTTCGTTTTATGCAAAACAACTGGGCACCCTCTGGGATGAAAAAACGGGGATCTTTTTAAATAGACGATTGGATACAGATGCAAAAAGCTACCGCCTGTCTCCAACCAACTTTTACCCTATGCTTGCAAAAGCATGTTCACAAAAACAGGCTGAGCGAATGATGAAAGAACATTATTTCAATTCAAACGAGTTTTACGGACAATATGTAATGCCATCCATTTCCCGCAATGATTCCGGGTTTAAAGACAATAGTTATTGGAGAGGGCGGATTTGGGCGCCAATGAATTTTTTAGTGTATCTCGGTATGCTTAACTATGATGTAAAAGATGCAAGAACAGACCTTGTTACCAAATCAGGAGAATTATTGCTAAAAAACTGGAAAGAGAATGGAGGCGTATTTGAAAACTACAATGCTGTTACCGGTGAGGGTAGTGATGTTCATAATGCTGACGGGTTTTATCACTGGGGCGCTTTGTTAACCTTTATGGAGTTTATTGATAAGGGCTATATGAAGCCATAAACCGGCGGCCTAAAAAATCCATATTGCTTGCAATAGAGTTGCCACTTCAATTTTTTGCAGAGCGTTTTTATTTTGCAATGGAGGATCTGTCTTTTAAAACAGGCAAAGACAGGTTTGAAGAAAGCAGTGAATAGCCATTGCTTGATAAACAATTAAAAAGAATCAGGAAATATCCCGATCAAAAATATTGAATGGAATACGTGTATACCCTTGCCGGAATATTTATTCATATTCAGCGTGCAAAGCATTTCTATATCACCGTTTCATTAACGTATATTCTTTCTAAAGCGTCTTTGTATTTTTCCATGATCACCTTACGTTTCAGGCTGAGCTTGGGTGTAACTTCTCCCGATTCCACACTCCACTCGCGCGGCAGTAACTCAAACCGCTTTACCTGTTCCACGTGATTGAAACTTTGATTGAGCTGTTCCACAATTTCTTTGTAATGCTCTATTACCGCCTTGTCTTTAATAACACTTTCATTGGATTGAAAAGAAACGCCGTTCTTTTCACACCAGTCTTTTAAATTGGCGAACGACGGAACGATGAGCGCACCTACAAATTTTTGCCCCGCGCCCAGCACAATTACCTGTTCAATAAAGCGTGATTCTTTTAACTTGTTTTCAATAGCGGAAGGCGCTACATATTTGCCACCACTGGTTTTGAACAATTCTTTTTTGCGGTCGGTGATGCGCAAAAACTTATCGTCCTCAAATACGCCGATATCGCCGGTATGCAGCCAGCCATCAATAATGGCTTCCGCGGTAAGGTCGGGTCGTTTATAATAACCCACCATCATGGACGGTCCTTTTACGCATATTTCCCCATCATCCATCAATTTTACTTCAACACCTTTTATGGGTGGGCCAACAGTCCCGAATTTCATCCCGCCCGGCTCGCGCCGGTTGACGGAAATTACAGGCGAATTCTCGGTAGGACCATACCCTTCATACAGTGGTATCTTTGCCGCGTTAAATATACGGATCAGCCGCTCCTGGCATGCCGCCCCGCCGGTAATAATGTATTTTATATTTCCACCCAGGGCTTCGCGCCATTTGCTGAAAATTAATTTATTGGCAACAGATAACTTAAGGTTATATAAAAAGCCGCCATCAATAAGGTTATCGTATTTTTTCGCCACATCAACCGCCCAGAAAAAAAGTTGTCGCTTAATCCCCTTTAATTCTGCTCCTTTACCCATAATGCGTTCATATACTTTTTCGAGCAGTCGGGGAACAGTGGTAAATACATCGGGCTTTACTTCCTGCAGGTTGGCGCCAATGGTTTCTAAGCTTTCCGCGTAATAAATACCTATACCGCTGAACATATAGATATAGCTTACCATTTTTTCAAAAATATGATTCAGAGGCAAAAAGCTCAGCGCTTTGTATTTCGGCTGATCATCGAAAGGAAAACATTCTTTAGAGAGAAATGCATTTTGAACAATATTATTATGACTGAGCATTACACCTTTTGGGGTGCCGGTTGTGCCGGAAGTATAAATAATGGTAGCCAGGTCGTCTTTTTGAATTTTGTTTTTAATGGTTCCTATTTCGGCTAACCCTGCCTCCGTGGATTTATCCAGCACTTCCGACCAGTGTTTGGCGCCTTCAATAAGGTTAAAGGCGAAGATGTCTTTAACCGTAGGTATTTTAGCACGGATTCCCTGCAATTTTTGAAGCAATTCTTCACTGCTCACAAATACATATTTTACGGCGGCATCGTTAAAGATGAATTCAATTTCGAGCGGGTTGGTAGTAGGGTAAATGGGAACCAGTATAGCGCCTGTTTGCTGCACGGCCATATCGGTGATCAGCCACTCGGGACGATTGTTGGAAATGATAGCGATTTTATCCCTGTTTTCCGTAGTCATATCATTACCCGAAACGCCCAGGGCCTGCAGCCCGGCTGCTAATTTCAGCGAAGTTTGCTTTACTTCTTCGGTGCTGTAAGGGCGCCATTGGCCGTTTTCTTTTGCCGCAAGCATATCCTGCTTAGGGAACCTTTCCAATTGGTAATCAAGGCAGTCAAATAATCGCAGGGGTTGAATCATAACAATCGTTGTTTGTGCTTTGGTTCAATTTAGGCAAAAAACAATAAACAAAAAAGAAAGCCTATTTATTTTGATAATATTGACCCTTTGGTAATTTAAAAACCCTTCCGCGTTGAAAATTATTAAATGTATTATAGGCTTCCGGATTGTTCTTTATCCATGTTTGGTACTGATCCGCGTTGATGGCTGAACCAAAGATCCATTGGTTGTATGCTTCGTACATGTTGGCTTCCAGCAGTTGTTTGTGGTAACCGAATAAACGGAAGGGGAACTTTGCTGCATCGGCTTCAAGCCAGTTTTTAATAAATCCTGTTCTTATGGCAATCAGTTTGGCAGGATCAATACCGGTTGCGGCCAACTGCGACTGGCTATTCATTGAAGTAAGAAAGGCTTTCTCAAATTCATTTTCCTTTTTGCTGTCGTAATTTTTCAGCAAATCGGGATCAGCAAATAATTTTTTATATCCGTCATACAGGATATTTTTTATCTCCGCTGTTCTGATCGTGTAGCTTTCGAGGTTAACGAAAATTTCCCCGTAAATGAGGCTCCATACTTTATCGGTTGTAAAATAATAATAGCGACTGGCATTGTAATAGTTGCCTGGATAATTGGGATCAACAGAAATGCCTTTTTCCCATTGCGTAATGGCATCATAATCTTTTTTCTGCCAGAGCAATTCACCATATTCGCTGTATAATACACCACTGTTAGGAAATTTTTTTAATGCTTTGGTATATATTCTGGCGCCTTCCTTTAGTTCTTCAATAGCGCGGTATACCGTGCCGGCAATTTGGAAGCTTTGTACATCTGCTTCATCGCTTTCTACTACGGGCTTTATGGTTTCCAGCGCTTTAACAAAATCTCTTTGTAAAAAATAAGTATAGGCGATGTCGTTGAGCAGGCTTATATCATTTGGTTTTTGCTGCAGGGCGCGGTTAAATACCATGATGGCATTTCCCCAGTCTCCCTTACGCATATAATCGTGGCCTTTTTGCTGCAGGGTATCGGCATTTTGCTGTGAGAAAGCAGCTACGGCAAAGAGGCTGTATACCAGTAGAAGCGTACGTTTTTTCATGATGGTAAAGATACTGCCTGTATGATGAAATAAATGTGAACATTTTATCCTGCCCATTGTATCTTTAAAAATTTCAAAAACCGTATTGATCATGACAATAAAACAAACGATATCCCCGGTTCTTTTTATTGTAGTATGTATGATAAGCAGTTGTTTGCTGCACGCCCAGGATAAGCCCAATATTATTTTTGTGCTGGCAGATGATATGGGGTATTCCGACTTGTCCTGTTATGGTAATCCTGTAATCAAAACCCCTTTTCTTGATAAAATGAGCCACGAGGGTGCTCTCGCTACCAATTACGTGGTATCCAGCCCATCGTGCACACCCTCAAGAGCTTCCTTACTAACTGGCCGCTATGCTTCGCGCATGAACCTGCCTTATCCCATCGGACCCGGGTCCTCACTGGGGCTGCCCGATAACGAGGTAACTATGGCTGAGATGCTGAAAAGTGCAGGCTTTGCCACTGGCATGGTGGGCAAGTGGCATCTTGGTGATCATTTGCCATACCATCATCCTACTGCACAGGGTTTCGATTTTTTTTATGGTATGTTGTACAGCCAGGATTACAGGCATCCGTACGTAAAAACAGACACGACTATTAAAATTTTCCGCAACAGAACACCTGAGATCATTCGCCCGGCCGACTCAATACTCACCCGGGTATATACAAACGAGGCCATTAAGTATATACAGCAACAAAAAAAGGGCAAGCCTTTCTTCCTTTATCTTGCGCACAACATGCCGCATTTGCCTGTAGCTTTTGCCTCCACCGCAAAAAATAAAAACAGGTCGGCTGGCGGTCCTCTTGGAGATGTGGTGGAAGAGTTGGATGAAAGTCTTGCAGCACTGTGGAACGCAGTAAAGGAACAGGGGCTCGATGACAATACCATCTTCTTTTTCTCAAGTGATAATGGCCCCTGGATAGATTTCCCTTCGCGCATGGCGGACGATGGCGCCACAAAACCCTGGCATGCCGGCACGGCAGGCGTTTTCAGAGGTAAGAAAGGAGAAACCTATGAAGGGGGACTGCGAGAACCTCTTATCGTATACTGGAAAGGGCATATCCGGCCCGGAACTGTGATCACCGATGTAATGAGCAACTTAGATGTATTGCCTACCATTGCAGAATGGACCGGCTCGCCCCTTCCTGCCGGCCGCACTTTAGATGGTCAATCTGTTACGCATTTGCTGACTGGTAAAGCCGGAGCTCATCCTGCCCACCGTGAAATTTATTATGTAAACAATGGAATATGTGAAGCTGTGCGCACAGGTGAATGGAAATACCGGTTCACCAAAGCAAGACAGGGAGACGGCATCAACAGCAAGTTCAAAGAAGCAACCGAGGAGTTGTTCAATTTGGATTATGATCCCAGTGAACGTACCAACCTCTTGCATGAATTTCCTGGTAAAGCCGCTGAATTAAAAAACTTGTTTGAAAAATTCCCGGGAGCAAAGGAGAATTAGTCTGTGCCTGCAAACCGGTCGGTACCCGGCGCAGGAGGGTCAAACCGCTTGTATTGTTCGACCCCTTCAGGGTCGTAATATCATTTCAGTATGTGGTTATAAACTTTTGGACCCTTTCGGGGTCAATACAGAAGCGGTCGGCATCCGATGCAGGAGGGTCAGACCGCCGTTGAATTTCCCTGAACCCTGTGACCTGTACCCTGCATCTTACTCAGTCAATCAAATGTGTAAGCAATCCATCTCTCAGCTTGGGTTCAAACCAGGTGCTTTTGGGAGGCATTACCATGCCGCTGTCGGCAATGTTGAACAGTTGCTGAATGCTTACCGGGTATAAGCTGAACGCCACCTGCATTTCGCCGCTGTTCACCCGCTTTTCCAGCTCACCCAAACCCCTTATACCGCCTACAAAGTCAATGCGTTTATCGGTACGCTGGTCTTTAATGCCCAGTAGAGGGTTTAAAAGATTATCCTGCAAAATGGTTACATCCAATACACCGATCGGATCTTCGGTATATGTGCCGGGTTTTGCAGTTAATTTGTACCAGTGTTTATTAATATACATTCCAAAATCATGGAGTTGCTGCGGAGCAATAGCAGAATCGCCCGGTTCAACGTCAAAGCTTTCGGTTATACGTTGCAGAAAGGTTGCTGCACTTAGCCCGTTAAGGTCTTTTACCACCCGGTTATAATCCATGATCCGCAATTGCGAGGCCGGAAATAAAGTGGTCAGAAAATAATTTGCGCCTTCCGTATCGCCGGCAGCAGTAAGTCGCACTTTAGCTGCACTTGCAGCCCGGTGGTGCCCGTCGGCGATGTAGGTGTTATCCACCTTTTCTGAAAAGGTTTGCGTAATAGCGGCGATGGTCCTGTCGTCATTGATCACCCAAATGGTATGACTAATACCATCATCGGCCACAAAATCGTATACCGGTTTTTTATCTGTCTGCCATTTTTCGATCAGCGCATCCAGCTCAGCTACATTTTTATAGGCCAGAAACACATTGCCGGTTTGGGCGCCGGTAGTGGATATATGGTTGATGCGGTCCTGCTCTTTTTCCGGACGTGTAAACTCATGTTTTTTGATAATATCATCTTCATAATCATCAACAGAAGACGCGCAAACGAGTCCGGTCTGACTTTTGTCGTTCATTACCAACTGGTAGATATAATAGCAGGGCTTGTTTTCACGAAACAACACTTCACGCTGAATAAATGCATCTAAATTGTCTTTTGCTTTTTCGTATACTTCTTTTGCATGTACATCTGTATCTTCCGGGAGATCAATTTCTGCTTTTGTAATATGGAGAAAAGAATTGGGATTACCCCTTGCTTCCCGCTTTGCTTCTTTGCTGTTCAGCACATCATAAGGTTGCGATGCTACCTGTTTTGCATATTGTGCCTGCGGACGCAATGCGGTAAACGGAACGATAGTTGCCATAATAATTGGTTAGAATAAGTTTTGATTAAGCATGCTTCAACGCAAAATGCTGCATTACTTCCACTAAAGTTTTTACACTGCTAAGCGGCAGGGCATTGTACAGGGAAACCCTAAACCCGCCTACACTCCGGTGACCTTTTACACCAACCATCCCTTCTTTTTTACAGAGCTCAAGAAATGATTTTTCCAGTTCGGGATTTTCCATTACAAATACCACATTCATTTTACTGCGGTCGGCTTTATCAACGGTGGGTTTAAACACTGGAATGTTGTCTAACGTATCGTAAAGCAATGCTGCTTTTTGATCGTTTATTTTTTCAATAGCGGCTACACCTCCCTGTTCCTTTAACCAGCGCAGGGTAAGCATACAAACATATATGGCAAATACGGGAGGCGTATTGAGCATGGAACCGTTTTCGATGTGTTTGCGGTAATCCATCATGGAGGGCAATTGCCGGGTTACCCTGCCCAGGATATTTTTGTTTACCACCACCATGTTTACGCCGGCTGCACCTATATTTTTTTGAGCTCCTGCATAGATCAGGTCAAACCGGTTGAAATCCATTACGCGACTTAAAATGTCACTGCTCATGTCGGCAACTAAGGGCACATTGGTTTGAGGCACAAAATGCATTTGTGTTCCCTCAATAGTATTGTTGGTAGTATAATGAAAATAAGCTGACCCGGCAGGTACTTCGAAATCCCTGGGTATATAAGTGTAGCCCCCGTTTTTTGAAGATGCTACAACATTTACGTGTCCAAAGAGTTTGGCCTCTTTTATGGGTTTGGTGCCCCACACGCCACAATCAAGATAAGCGGCCGTTTCATTATCATTCAGCAGGTTCATAGGCACCTGGAAAAACTGCGTGGTGGCGCCGCCATGTAAAAACAAAACTTCATGATCGCTGTCTAACTGCATTAACTCTTTTACCAGCGCTCTGGCTTCATCCAGTACTGCCTGGAAAAGCGGTGTGCGATGCCCGATTTCGAGAATGGAAAGACCTGTATTGTTAAAATCAAGGATAGCCTGGCTCGCCTGTTCAAATACCTGCCGGGGCAAAATGCTGGGCCCTGCATTAAAGTTATGTATCATTGCATACAATTGAAAAATTGATAAACCCAATTCATATTGGACTTTGCATTCGTTGAGGGCGCCAAATATACATCAATTCCGGCAAGTTCTGCCCTTTGGATCACTGGTTTTCCAAATCCTGTCTAATGTTTCAAATGTAGCTTTGTCTGTTTCCGATAAGCTGATTTTTGCGAGTGGCTGTAATTCCGGCTGCCCGGCATTGACCCATGCGGTATACCAGAATGAGGCTACTGCAAGAATAGATTGGCGCATCCGGCGTTCCACCATGCCCTGCAAACCCTGATTGTAGGCAATGGTAAACACAGAAGAATACTGCCTGATGATAATGCCATTTCTTTCTTCAAAGGCATATTTAAGATCGGGGGAAAATTGTTGTGTGAGTGCTTTTTCAACATATAAAACGGTATCTGCCGCTGCGGCACTTTCCAGCACCCTTTGCCACATGAATTGCTGGGGATTTGAAAGGTATTGTGCCTTGCCCATGAAATAATCGAACTCTGTTTTTGCCAGCAATTCGGGGATCCGGCTTTCCCAGAAACCATGAATGCCCTGCTGCCCGGTTTGCTGGCCATTGTAATTGCTGTGGGCGTGCAATGGTACATGAGCATCGGCTATATAATGTCCTATTTCGGCAGAAAGCTTAAGAATAGCGCTGCTGTTTTTTTCGCTGAAGGCTTTGGTAAGTCTTTGCAGCATAATATTGATCCACCAGGGAACGATGCCATGCGCCGTCAGGCTATCCTCTCCGTATTTTTCCACGGCACTGTACCATGCGCGGGGCAAATCATTAAACGGGTAAGCACCATAACGGTTCAGGTCAATATAATGCCGGGCGCCTTCGGCGGTAACCATATACCTTCTTTTATCCGGATCAACGGCATGCTCCGTTATAAAATCAATATTGGGCTTGTAAAACACCATCATGGCCGGCGGCAGCAGAAAAACCGCGTGATGATTGATTTCCTTATGGGCGTAAAAACCCCAGCATAATGCATGCTGACAGATAATGGCTGAGCAGAGCAGCAACAATAATTTTTGGTGCATAGTGGTTAGCGGTTAGGTGAAATAACTGTGTATATAAATATACAATGAAAAATACAGGATTAAGTGTTTAAAGCGCAAACACTATCAGAAAAAGAGATTCTATTTTATTTACTTTTTTTTCTTTTACTTTTTCTCTTGAAAGAAAAAGTAACAATCCCGATAGCTATCGGGACAAGCACGGATGAGGATACAACACATCCGTGCACACGCCCTGATTTAGCTTTTGT
>CAMPJQ010000047.1 GCA_946886925.1 uncultured Terrimonas sp. | reverse complement strand
TGCCTTCAGTATTGCTATTGCTTTTTGGCGGCATTCTTTTTCGCTGGTTTGGCGATCTCAATAATATAGTCCTGAACATTCCCGATAAAATGGTGGAAATTTTAGGTGTTATAGGACTGATCATGATCGTTCTGGAAGCGGGTCTTGATCTGAAATTAGGCAAGGATAAAGTGGTATTGATCAGGAACTCTTTTTTTTCAGCTCTTTTTATATTTATCCTTTCGGCAGTATTGCTTACAGCCATCCTCCGTTACTGGCTGAATGAACCTGTCATCAATTGCCTGGTATATGCCATTCCACTTTCCATTATCAGCAGTACTATTGTTATTCCCAGCATACATGCACTTACAGAAAAGAAAAAGGAGTTCCTGGTATATGAAGCTTCGTTTTCGGATATTATAGGGATACTTGTTTTTAATTATTTTACTGCGGAGGAAGTACTTACTTTAAAATCGTTTGGCGTTTTTAGTGGCAACATCCTGGCATCGGTTGTTCTTTCGTTTGTGCTATCGTTTGTGCTGTTTATGATTATGGCAAAAACAAAATTGAATATCAAATTCTTTCTGATTTTTTCACTGTTGATCCTGATATATACATCAGGAAAATTACTTAGTCTGCCTTCACTGCTCATAATCATAATTTTTGGCATGACTGTCAATAATTGGGAAATGATCCGTTGGAAATGGCTTAAAAACCTTTTTCCTATGCAACAGGTAGAAGAAATTAGAAATCTTCTTCACTCAATAACAGCCGAATCTTCCTTTTTGATAAGGACATTCTTTTTTATTTTATTTGGGTATTCCATAAGCCTTGGATTTTTAAATGAAGAAGGTGTATTAATTGTTGGGGGGATGATTGTAGCCGCTTTATTTGCAGTAAGACTTCTGTACCTGCGTTTTTTTGTGCAGACCAACGTTTTTCCGGAATCATTTTTTTTACCACGCGGACTGGTAACTATTGTTTTGTTTTATAAAATCCCCGAAAATTTAAGATTGTCGGCTTTTAATGAAGGTATACTTTTTTTTATCATTCTTACAACCAGTTTAATCATGGCTGCAGGAATGATTTTTTATAAGAAAAAGCCCGAGCAAATATTAGAAGAGGGCGCGTTTTCGCAAAATAAGAATATATTATAGCAAGGAGATATCCGTCCTGTATCCGAAGAGAAATATAACAGTCCGGATTATATTAAATAAAGAGGTTGAAGGGTACGGATACCCGATTATTGCTTCTTTGCAAAAAAGTATTCCGTTAATTTCCTTCGAAACGCATTTTCCAGCATTTACAATAAAACACAACAGTGCATTTTGCATTTAATTCATCTGGCAGGAAAGAAGCGTATATTATTCAATGCATAAACCGATGACAGTACCCCTCATCTTTAAAAATTATACAACGCCTGAGATATTTTAAGTCTGGTTATTTAACGAACAGCCTGCGTATTTTACTATATTTTGCAAAACCATTAAATAGTCATTAGGTTATATATCATTGTAAATACTCCGGGACAATAGAAATAGCTGGCATTTTTTTTATAATATTGCGCAATCGTTTGCGTTCCCAGCATACGCATCAATTCATTAAAATATTTCAAAAGTTAATTATGTGTGGAATAGTTGCTTACATCGGACACCGCCAGGCTTACCCTGTAATCGTTAAAGGATTGAAGAGATTAGAATACCGGGGCTATGACAGCGCGGGAATAGCACTGGTAAATCACGGTTTAAAATTGTATAAAAAGAAAGGTAAAGTAGCTAATCTTGAAGAATCAACTTTAGGTCAGGATCTCGAAGGGCATATAGGAATCGGTCATACCCGTTGGGCCACGCACGGCGAACCCAGCGACAGAAATGCACATCCGCATCGCTCCGCTAATGGTAAACTGGCCATGATACATAACGGTATAATTGAAAACTACGCTTCGCTTAAACAGGAATTAATTAAAAAGGGATATCAATTTCATAGCGATACAGATACCGAAGTATTGCTTTACTTTATAGAAGACATTCAGAAAAATAACAGCAGCACACTGGAGGAAGCATTGCGTATTGCTTTGAAACGTATTGTGGGTGCTTATGTAATTGTGCTGATAGATGAGGACAACCCGGATACACTCATTGCTGCAAGAAAAGGCAGTCCGCTGGTAATAGGCATTGGAAAGGGTGAACATTTTTTAGCCAGTGACGCTTCGCCTATTATCGAATACACGAAGGAGGTAGTATATGTTAATGACTACGAAATTGCCATCATTAAAGCTGATGAACTGATATTAAAAAACCTGGGCAACGAAAGACAAACACCTTTCATTCAAAAATTAGATCTTGAACTGGCTGCCATAGAAAAAGGCGGTTACGATCATTTTATGCTGAAGGAGATTTTTGAACAACCTCACACCATTTATGATTGTTTAAGAGGAAGGCTGGATGTAGCGCAGGGTACCATCACCATGTCGGGCATTCAGAACAATATGGAACTGATTAAAAACGCAAACCGTATACTTATCATCGCTTGTGGCACTTCCTGGCATGCAGGATTGGTGGCTGAATATGTAATTGAAGAATTGTGCCGCATTCCCGTGGAGGTAGAGTATGCTTCTGAATTCAGGTACCGGAATCCCGTCATCCACAAGGGAGATATGATCATTGCCATTTCGCAAAGCGGAGAAACGGCAGATACGCTGGTGGCTATAGAAAGAGCTAAAGAACAGGGCGCTGTTATACTGGGTATTGTAAATGTGGTAGGATCGTCTATTTCCCGCATATCCCACGCTGGCGCATATACGCATGCGGGTCCGGAAATTGGCGTGGCCAGTACAAAAGCATTTACCGCACAGCTAACCGTGCTTACCATGGTTGCGCTAATGATCGCTAAAGAAAGAAACACCATCAGCCACGACCGTTATATACATCTGCTCAACGAATTAAATGAAGTGCCTGAAAAAGTAAAACATGCTCTCGAAAGTGCAGAACATATAAAAGCAGTGGCCTTAAAATATAAAGATGTATCGGATGCCCTGTTTTTGGGTCGCGGCTATAATTTCCCAATAGCATTGGAAGGTGCGTTAAAGCTCAAGGAAATATCTTACATACATGCCGAAGGATATCCCGCCGCGGAAATGAAACATGGTCCTATTGCGTTGGTAGATGAGTCTTTGCCTGTGGTATTTGTGGCCACAAAAGATACTTACCACCAAAAAATCATCAGCAATATACAGGAAATAAAGGCCCGCAAGGGAAAGGTGATCGCTGTAATTACAGAAGGCGACGAAACCATTACAGAAATGGCGGATGATGTGTTGCCCATACCGGAAGCAGATGAGTTAATAGCCCCCATCATCGGCACCATTCCTTTACAATTGCTTTCCTATTATATTGGCGTAGCCAGGGGATTTGATGTGGACAAACCCCGCAACCTTGCCAAAAGTGTAACGGTGGAGTAAGAAGTGATAAGTGGGTAGTGGTAAGTAGTAAGCGGATGCCTGAGGGCTCACACCAATCCCAAATTTCAAATCTCAAATTTCAAATCACCTCATGAACCAGATCAACAAAAAAGCCATTGATTCATTAGGGTATAACTTTATTGTTCCCGAATATCTTCCGGAAGGAAAAGACGAATACCATTTGCGCAATATTCAAAACAGGAACGGTATTCAATACAGGGGATTAACGGCATGGGAAATTGAGGTGTTGGTACGCAACCGCAATACTTCCGACGATTGGAATAAAATACTTGTATCGGATGCTTTCAATCCTGAACTGGTAAAAAATTGCAAATTCTTCGGATTGGTACGGATTGGCAAATTAGAAGCGTATTACCTCGAGTACCATAACCTCCGTATGCCCGTGGGCTTATACAACAGTACGATCATCAGTTGCGATTTTGGCGATAATGTAGTAGTGGATAATGTTAATTATCTTTCTCATTATATTATTGGCAGCGAAGTAATATTGGTAAATATCCATGAGCTGGCTACCACCAGCACTGCTAAATTCGGTAATGGCATTATTAAAGAAGGAGAGAATGAAAGTATTCGCATCTGGCTGGAAATATGCAATGAAAACGGGGGAAGAAAGGTGATACCTTTTACCCGGATGCTTCCCGGCGATGCCTGGTTATGGTCTAAATTCCGCGATGACGAAGTGATGCTTGAGAAATTCAAATGGTTTACGCAAAAAGAATATGATGTACAAAGAGGATACTATGGTAAAATAGGTGACCGTACCATCATTAAAAATACAAGCATTATTAAAGATGTGTGGATTGGCTCTGATGCCTATATTAAAGGCGCCAATAAGTTAAAAAATCTCACCGTCAATTCTTCTTCCGAAGCGCCATCGCAGATAGGAGAGGGTTGTGAAATGGTGAATGGAATTATAGGGCTGGGATGTAAAGCGTTTTATGGCGTTAAAGCCATTCGTTTTATCATGGCTTCGCATTCGCAGTTAAAATACGGAGCGCGGCTCATCAACTCTTATCTCGGCAACAACTCTACCATTTCCTGTTGCGAGGTACTAAACTCACTCATCTTTCCATCACACGAGCAGCACCACAACAATTCCTTTCTTTGCGCAGCCACGGTAATGGGACAAAGCAATATGGCTGCCGGGGCAACGATAGGATCGAATCACAATTCACGGAGTGCAGATGGCGAACTCATTGCGGGCCGTGGCTTTTGGCCCGGACTGTGCGTAAGCCTTAAACACAATTCCAAATTTGCTTCTTTTAATATTCTGGCCAAAGGCGATTATCCGTATGAATTGAACATTACCTTTCCCTTTGCACTGATCAGCAATGACCTTGCCAATGACCAGTTGATTGTAATGCCCGCTTACTGGTTTATGTATAATTTATATGCTATTGCGCGCAACGAATGGAAATACCGCGACCGGGATGCACGTATTGAGAAAGAACAGCACATCGAATTTGAAGCTTTGGCGCCCGATACCATTAATGAATTGATACATGCCCTGCAACTATTGGCTCTATATACAGGGAAAGCCTTTTCGGAAAAGAAAAGCCCCGGAAAAAAAATCACGGATAAAGAATATATTAAAGCCGGGAAAAAACTTTTAGAATCAAATGATAAGATTATTAATGAACTGGAGGTTGTGGCTGATGGATTAGAAAATAGTGATCGTAAAACCATAATTATTAAGGTACAGCAGGCATATACTATATTCAGGCAACTGGCAATATACTATGGAACGGTTCAATGTATTGCACAGCTTTTGGAAAACGATTTTAAAAATTTTGCTGCGCTTATCAAACAACTGCCATCCGTTCCTAAACGAAATCAATGGATTAATGTTGGCGGTCAGCTTATTCCTGAAGAGGAAGTAGAAAAGTTCAGGAAGCACGTTCGTGCAGGTAAAATAAAAAGCTGGGATGATGTGCATGCTTTTTATACCATGCAGGGCCAGGCATACGACGCCGATAAGTTTGAGCATGCATTTGCGGCATTATTAGAAGTGCTCGGTATTTCCGTTGCAGAATTTACCCCGGAAGTTTTTAAACAAATACTGCTTCAGTCTGTGCAAACCAAAACATGGTTAACAGACGGTATTTACGGATCCAGGGCTAAAGATTACACGAATCCCTTTCGAACAATGATTTTTGATACTAAGGAAGAAATGGATAAAGTGTGGGGTAAGCTGGAAGACAACAGTTTTATTGCCATGCAGCAAACAGAATTAAAAGACTTTAAAAAGAAAGTGAGCGGTTTGATCAGGTCGTTGAAATTATAGTGCAGGCTTGCATGCCGGTTAGTATGTTCTATGCAGTATTTAAATTATTCCACAATTGATTTTTGCATCACGTAATCGTTCATGAAATATCCATTACCTATATCAATGTCTTCCTCCCGCACTACTGTAAAACCCAGTCTCGAATAAAATGCTACTGCCTTATTGTGCCGGTTCACATTTAATTCAAGTATTGCGGCGCCGGCAGACCGGGTAGCTTCAATGATATATTCAATTAATTTTTTTCCGGTTCCTTTTCCCTGCTGGTTTTGCAACACATAAATTTTATGGAGCCTGCATATTTTTTTATCCGGTGTGGGCGACCAGGAAGCGAACCCCACCGGTTCATCGTCGTTACTGGCAATAATAAACCGATGCTGTTGTGTATTGATCTGGCGCTGCAATGAAGATTCGCTGTACATCATCTCCAGCATATATTCTAATTGTTCCCTGCTTAAAATATCCGAATAAGTTTGGGGCCAAACGGCAGATGTTAATTCTTGTATCAGTGGTATATCTGATGGTACTGCTTCTCGGAAATGAATCATGCATGCAAAATTAAAATAAAATTTACTGCCGGCTATTCCGGTACTCCAATTCCACAACCAATGCTAAAATGCCATTTGCAAAGGCAACTTCAACTCCGTTCTTACACCCCTGTCAAGATCGTACGAAGTGATGCTTGCGTTTGCATCTCTGGTTTCATTGATCACTTCAATCCTTTCCCTGGTGATTTTCATACCGAGTGATTTTTTTTCAGGATGTATACCATTGTCTTCATTTACGGTATGTTGCATTCCTGAACCATTATCTTCCACAACACAGGTAAGCATTTCATTTTCTGAGGTAATTGTGATAATTATTCTTCCGTCATCGTTCTTATCAGCAAGCCCGTGCCATATACTGTTTTCCACGAAAGGCTGCAGCAGGAGAGGAGGCACCAAAGTGTTTGCCTGGTCTATCTCTTCATCTACGCTGATGCTATAAGAAAATTTATTGTTCAGCCTTTTGGCTTCCAGCTGTATATACAATTCAAGGGCATTGAGGTCATCGGCAAGCGATACTTCCTTTTGTTCGGAGTTTTCCAGGATCAGACGCATGAGCCTGGCAAATTTGGTAAGATAGCTGCCTGCGGCGGGTATATCATTTTTACCAATATAGTCGGCTATAGAATTGAGCGAATTAAAAATAAAATGCGGGTTCATCTGGGCACGAAGCGCTTTCATTTCAGTTTCTGTTACACGCGATTTGAATTCCATTTCTTTTCTTTGTTCCGTTGCATCTCTTTTTCTTTTGTACGCGATATAACCGCCAGGCGCCGCTATTAATAAAACAACTATCCCGCCAATAACCGTATTCCGGATAATGCGTTGTCGTTTAATTTCAGCATTGGCAAGCGCTTCAGTTTTGCTATGTTCAGCTTTCAGTAGTATAGCTTTCTTTTCAAATTCAAACGCAGCGATTTTTTGGGCAATATCAACCCGCTTTTCCTGGTCCAGTACACTATCGCGCAATGCCACATGTTCTTTATAAGCAACCAGTGCTTTTGCAGGATCATGAACGGTTTCATATACTATACTCAAACCTTCAAGCGCCTCGCTTTGCAGCGCCGGTACGTTTATTTCCCTGGCAATCTTCAGGGCTTTTTGAAAAATACGGATAGCAAGTGGGTATCGCTCAGATGGATTGAGGTGGTGCGCTTTAAAAAAGGATACAGGAGCATGCTGATACAGTTCCCCGCTTTTTAGTAAACTTAGCGTCAGGTTATTTCTGTCGCCGGATGCTTCATATATGGTTCTGGCTTTGATTAAATATTCATAGCTCTTTTCATAATTATGCAATTGAAGATGGGCCGTGCCAAGATTGGTGTAACTGGAAGCCATACGGCGCTGGTTCCCGGAAACTTCATTCAGCTCCAAAGCTTTCAGGTGGTAGAATATGGCACTATCGGGCTGGGCTTTCAAATCATAAATTACTCCGATATTCCCGTAGGCCGAAGCCATATCCTGCTTACTGTTCAACGCTCTGAATGCCTTCAGGGATTGGTTTTGATAAACCAATGCACTGTCGTATTGCCCCAGCTCTTTATACACAAGCCCAATGTTGGGCAGCACGAGCGAAGCGGAACTTCCAACCCGGTATCTTCCTTCTTTTTGTTCATAAATAGCCAGTGCTCTTAAATAATATTCTAATGCTGTTGGGTAGTCCGAAACATATTGGTAATCTACCCCAAGATTGTTCTGGATAGAGGCCATTCGTAAGCTGTCGTTCAGCAAAGTAAAAATTTCCAGGCCCCTCTGATGCCAGGTGATAGCTTCAAAAAAATCAGATTTGTTGAAATACAACAAACCGATATTGTTGTACATGATGCCCCTTCCTTTTTTATAGTTGGTTGAGTCATATATGTGAAGTGCTTTTTTATACATGATCATTGCCAGGCTGTCGTCGCCCTTTGCCCAATAGTTTGAGCCTTTGTTGGAATAGGCAGATGCGAGCCGGTGGTGAGGGCTGATCTGTTGAGCCAGTGTTATGGCAGAGTCGGCTACCTGCAATCCCTTTTCCGGATCAATGTTGTAATAAGCATAAGCAATATCATTCAGCAGTTCAACACGGATAGTATCCCGTTGGGGATGCTGGCTCAAAACCTGGATTAACGAATCCAGTTCCCTTTGCTGGGCACGGGCGGCCATACAGCATATAAGCATGCCGGCACCAATGATTATCCTGATCATAAATGGAAACATTAGTTTTTGTAAAAGAAAGATAATAATATTCGGGTATGCCAACGAATAATCAGTGAAAGCGGGTAAATAATACATGAGAGCAGGCAATTAATAAATAGTGATTTGCATAGCAATGGAGACGGACTACTTTCGTGGGCAACCAATGTAAAGCCCCTGATAATAACAAAATGCAATTCCCCTTTGTTCTCTAATCCTAAAGTGAGGTATATGAAACGACATTTTTTTTCCAGGCTTTTGCTGTGTTTTTTGTTGCCGGGCATCGTTGTCATGACTTTTTCCTGTAAAAAAGACAACGATACCGGAGATCCGGGTACAGGCTATTATATGCGCTTTAAGGTTAACGGAACACTGGTAGAGCACAAAGGACAGGTGGAGGGTATTTTTGATAAAGTAACGGCATTGCAGCACAATACTTCGATTGCCGGGTTGAAGGAGACGGTTGTAGCCACTAAAAACAATATGACTTTGCTGGTGGCCACAGAAAATGAAACCCAAACAGGGCTCGCTTATACAAGCTATACTGCAGGCGGCCCGGGTACGCAAAAGGCCAAACTCGTCAACCTTGTGTATATTGATGAAAACGGAAAGAACCATCTCTCCTGGATGGAAGAATTTGCACCGGCTCTTCCTCCCGGAACGGAGACGAAAGCAACCATAAAAATTACGGAAGCAACGACAGACTTTATCAAGGGTAGTTTTTCCGGTGTACTGTATGATGAGGGATATACTACAAAGCTCAATATTACGGACGGTGAATTTTATGCCCGCCGGTATAACTGATTAGAGCGATCAGGTGTCGGCAATCAGCTATCAGTAATTTAGCATAAGGCAAGAAAAATGAGCCAGTTGTTGAAACCGGCAGCTGTCCGTTATTTTTGCCGGGATATTTTATGCTTGTATTATCTATTACTAAACATGAAAATAATGAAAAGATCTCTGAGCACATTTGGTATTGCATTTATTTTGAGTTTCTCCGTAACATCATTGCAGGCACAGGATGGAAGCAGCTATAAAAGCGGGATCGGGCTTCGTGCCGGCGGCGGGTATTATGATGTGATTGCTGCATCGTTTAAAACGTTTGTAACGGATCCCGGGGCTATAGAATTGAACCTGGGATTCAGACCATACTCTGCTGTATACGCCGGCTATAATCAGTTCAACCTTTCTTTCTCTGCTTCCTATCAGCATCATTTTCCTATTGGTTCTGTAGAAGGGCTGAAATGGTTTGTTGGTGGTGGTTTAACCGCCTATAACACTTTTTCAGGTAATAAAGACTATTCCGGATTTGGATTAGGCATATTTCCTACAGGTGGTGTGGATTATAAATTTGGTAATATTCCTCTAAATGTAAGTGCTGATTTCAGACCAACGTTTGCGATTGTTAAACCTGATTATTATGGATACAGTTATTTAAGCTATTCGCGTTTTTACGCCGGCAATGCGGGCATTTCTGCCCGTTATACTTTTTAATGCTGTAAAAAAGCATTCCGGTAACCGTGGTTTGAAAATTATTTCGGACCACGGTTTTTATTTATACAGAACTGGATAAGGAGTAAGGTATATAGTATAAGGTGCAAGGTATAAGGAGGTAAGGTGTGCCTACCTGAAACCCCGCACCTTCTCCTGCCTCCATCATAATTTCTGCTATTTTTTTCATAAGAATTAACATTGGCCATTTTTTAAAATAGAGATAAAATTGAGCTTTGAAAAAAGGCATTTTTAATAATGAATGCCTGAGCCTGATATTAATTTTTTGATTGCTTATTTTATCTCTTATGCCTGAATGTATTTACCAGAACGACGCTGCCTGCTGGCGACAGTTGAAGCAGGGGAATACAGAAGCCCTGGGATACCTGTATGATACTTATATTGACAGGTTGTTTCATGCCGCTTTAAAAATGACAGACAACCGGGAACTGGCAAAAGACGCCTTACAGGAAATCTTCATTGAGATATGGCATTACAGGGCCAGTATCGGGGATGTTAATCATTCTTACAGCTATCTTGTAAAAGTGCTGAAGAGCATTATCCTGAAAAAAGTTAAACGTAAGGTGGTTGTAAATGAACTGCGCGATAATGAACAGCGGCTGCAGGAAGATGAGAATATTGAAGAGATCATCATTTCATCTGAAAGGATTACTGAACAAAAAAGTCGGTTAAATACAGCACTG
>CAMPJQ010000046.1 GCA_946886925.1 uncultured Terrimonas sp. | reverse complement strand
ATGAAAGTGTGCTTTAGGATGAAGGAAATCTTAATGTGCTAAAATACTGTAATGATAGTTGGGTTAAAATATACATCCTGACAATTCATTTATACTTTTTGACTGAACATCATTATCATTCAACAACCGCAATTGCGAATGGCTTTTAACGGCAGAATTAAAAGTCATCTACTTCTGTTCTAACGGGCATAGCACCTGCATACACCCAAATCATATACATTTCTTTTTGATATGGATTAATGAAGTAGTGAGGTAACCCATGCGGTTGCAGTGCTGTAGAAAGATTGGAGATATTGTATTTGTTTCGTTGGGTGATGCAAATGGCTTCCCCCGAGATAATACATATAGATTCGTCGAATGCGTGAAAATGTGCAGGCAACCTGCCATCTTTATAAAAAATCCCCAAACCTCCGCTCATGCCAACACCGGCAAGCATGTCTTCATTAAAATAATCAATAAACGCAGTGTTGCTGCCTGCATTATAGCGGTTTGCTGAATTAAAACGTGTGATATACTCTTTACCGGATTTTCCGTTCACATCACCTGCAATAAAAATGTATTGTGAATATGTGTCGTCTTTTATATTCCGAACAGGAACAGATACGGGCATAGCAATATGAAATACGGCCTGTTCTGAAGCAGAACCGTTAATTACTTTGTGCGATATATTTTGAGGAACAGTGATATTGTCAAACTGTTGTAATCTGTACCTGCGATTTTCAACTTCAACAATTGCTTCTCCTTTCAGCAGCGTGATGGATTCTGAATGGGGGTGGGTATGCGCCGGCAATGACCGCCCTGGCTGAAACGTAACGATAGCCGTAAATAAATTGACTGCTTTATTGTGACCGCCTACCTGCGCTTCGCAAATAATACCCGGCGCTAATTCCATGATCATGCCGGATCCTATCGGGCTAACAGACTCAACCCTTCCGTCTGCAGAGCCGGAAGTTGCTTTAGAAAATGTATTCATAATTATGATTCGAAAAAAGATTTAATCGTTTTAAGCAGAAGACCTGCATCCGCACCTATTGATAACATGCGGAAGCCCTGCCTGTACCTGTGGTTTAGGTCGTCTTTAGATGTGGCCATCACACCACAGTTTTTGCCTGCGGCAACAATCTTATTTTTTACGCTGTCAATTATTGCTGCTATGCCTTTACCTTCCCACTCTCCTGCATAACCGGCGGATGCGGAATAGTCGGCCGGACCGAAGAATATGATTTCAGTGCCTTCTACTGCAATAATTTCATCTATATTATCACCACCTTTTACAGATTCGATAATGGGGATCATCAGCAGGTGCTCATCAGCATCCTTTACGTGCTGTGTAAAATTACTACCCCATTTGGTAGCGCGTTCCGCCCCGATGCCACGTATGCCGGCTGGGGGATACCTTGCATAAGACAGCGCTTTCTTCCAGTCGGCAGCACTTTCTATATGAGGAACCACTATACCGTCGGCACCTATGTCGAGCACACGTTTGATAATGCCCTCATCTATATTGGAAATCCTGACCAGCACAACGGTGTTACTCCGCACTGCTGCTCTTATGTGTTCCACTATATCACGCCAGTCCATATGCCCGTGTTCGGCATCAACGATCACCCAGTCGATCCCGCAATGCACGGCAATCTCAGTAATGCCGGGTGATTCGAGGGTTACCCACAAACCATATACCGCATGCTGTTCGGCCAGTTTCTTTCGCATCAATTGCAAAGCGGTTGTTTTCATGCCTGATTGTTTTTTGCAAGACTTTTCAAAATAACATCTCTTAATAAAATGGTTTCAGACAATGTGTCTACCTGGTTGCATTGCTCCCATTTAATCCATATATATTCAAGGCCTATCCAACCCGAGTACTTTTTTTCCTTTAGCTGCTGCACAATTTTTCCGTAATCAATACTATTTTCGTCTACGGGTGACTGTAATCTGCCCGGCTGCGCCCCGCGGGCATGAAAATGATTGGCGTAAGGCAGCAGTATATCGGCTTCCGCCTGCGTATAACCGTTTCGTATAAAATGCGTGTAATCGAGTGTGAGTTGCAATCCCGGCACCGATTTCATGAGTGTAACCACATCCCCCGGTTTTGTATAGGGCGACCCAACATGACACTCCACTGAAAAGCGCAGCTTCGTTTTAACCACCTGCTCTACGCGCCAGTACAGTTCTTCATAACTTCTTTTTACAGACTGTTCAGGCAATTCGGTACCAGGAAAAGTCATCCCCGGCAAACAGGTAATGTGTTCAGCCCCTGCATACTGTGCATATTCAATCAATTTCAAAAACTGTTCTCTCGCGAAGGCCCGTTTTGAAGCGTCGGGATGATTGATAGCGAATTTTGCCAGGTCATTGTCGAGCTGCAGGTATATGTCGGCAATCGCCAGTCCGCGATCGGCTGCTTTTTGTCGCAACAGCCTGGCTTTTTTCTCCGGTTCTGTAAATTCCGTTCCGGCCTGTATGTGTGATCGCCCGGTAAAAAGCCCAATGTCAATCCCTTCACAGTCCAGCATGGCAACAAGATCCAATACCTTGTCGTGTGGCAAAAGCGGGAACGTAAAATCAGCGCAGGAAATTTTTATATTTTTCATTATAGAAGCCCTCCATCCCATTCTGCGGTAGCGAGGTAGCCACCATCAATTATTAAACTGGTTCCGGTAATACCCGACGAATCATCGCTGCACAGGTATGCAACACTGCTGGCAATTTCACGCGGTTGTAAAATACGCCCTGCCGGTACACGGTGCAGGCGTTCGGCGATTCCTGATTGCTCACCCATATGTTCTCTCAACATAGGTGTGTCTGTTATGCCCGGACAAACCGCGTTACACCTGATGCGATCTGATGCATAGTCAATTGCAATAGATTTAGTAAGCATCATCACGCCTCCCTTGGCAGCAATATAACCAGGAGTTTTAGCCTGCCCTACAAAACTGCTTACCGATCCAATATTTACAATACTGCTGCCGCCGTTTTTTTTGAGGTAAGGATACGCATATTTAAAACTCAGAAAAATGGCCTTAAGATTGATATTCAATTGCCGGTCCCATTCTTCCGTAGTGTAATCATGCAGGCTCTTAACCATATTGATTGCCCCATTGTTCACGATAATATGCAAGCCTCCGAAAGTTGCAGCGGTGTCGGTGATAGATTGATGAATAGCATCTTCAACATTCAGGTCACAAAAAAAAAAGGCAGCGGTTCCTCCCTTAGATTTAATGCATTCTGCACATTCCTTTCCTTCTTTTTCTTTAATATCAATAATAGCCACACTCGCTCCTTCTTCCGCAAAAAGTTCTGCGATACTACGCCCGATACCCTGAGCAGCCCCGCTCACCCAAACAACTTTATTGATAAATCTTTTTTGCATATAGTTCGTCTTTTGCATTTAACTGTTTTACGGATATAATTTTAAAAGTAAATCTTCAAAATTGCTTTATGTAAATAATGAATGGACATGTTTTTAATTCCTGGTTAATACCAGCACCCAATCCTGTTTAGTGGCGGGCGAAGTGACGGCCAATTTTCCTGAAGTGTCTGTGGTAACCCTAAATTCCTGTCCTCTGTCAGTAGTGACCGGATTAAACCAAAAAGCTTTGTACTGCTTACTGGCGGCAGGAAGTGTGATAGTAATCTTTCCCGGTGAAGGCAGATAAGCCAGGGCCGACCGGCTACCGGATGTTACGGCCAATACAGCCGTATCTGCGGATGACCATTGTGTAATCATATCAGGCTGCGGTTGAAAACTGCTCCAGCCAGGGATTGATTCAATCAGTTTTCTTGCTGCGCCAATTTGTGCAGAGCCCGGCAGCTTCATTGCTTCATTCCACGGTGTAATTCCCCAGTTATTTCCCCCGGGCGACTTGCCGTAAGGCTTATTGATACCATTCAACTGCCAGATACCATTTGCTCCATAGGTGTGACCTGCTAACCCGCTGTTTACAGTATGCGCCCAAAAGGCTCCGCGGGGAGCTTCAGCGGGAAGCGGGTTAGGTATAGCCAGGGCTTCGTATCTCGATTCACCACTGATCACCGGCATCACAGGTTGTGTACGCCAGCCTTCCAGTGCCTGCGCTGCCTGTTTGGCGGGGCCTGAACCATGCCCGCTCTGGTGCATATCAAAATCCAGTAAAGAAGGATCGGATAATGACGCTCTCGCTGTTCTTGAAGGATGCGTGGTAATCACTCTTTTAAAAGGATCAATCTCTTTCATGTATCTTATCACTTTCGTCCATTCATTTTTTTGCCATTCTTTGTCGGCGTCTTTGGTCTTTGAAAGATAGAAAGGCATAGTGGTCTCTCCAGCCGCACACCATACAACGGGAAGCGCACCCCATCTTGCAATAAGATAGCGCCAGTGCTGCTTCATTTTTTCAACGCCCAGCCAGGGCAGGTGATAACCCCAGGCTCCTACAATGCAGGGAGTGATGCCTTGCTCAGCAAGGTAAATGATCCGCCTATCTGCGGCGTTAAAATACGAAGGTCTTATGCTGGTGTAATTCTCTTCCCATGGAAATCCTGCTTCGTTTTCACCGCGCGGATCAAAGGCCGGCATGTCTGGATAAAGGCCTGCCACAATCTGTACTACATTAAACCCTTTTTTAATCCTGTCATCCGCAAGTGATTTCACTTCTTCGGGCCATACCAATCTTTTGGTCAGGCCCATCCACCAGGTGTCGCCCATCCAAAAGAACGGGGTGCCATCACCATAAGCAAAATGCCTTTTATCGCCGGCTATTTTAACAGCGCCGTGCCGGAGCAACGGATTGTTGCCTTTGTATTTCTTAATCTCAACCCTGCCCCTGATGCTGGTGAGCCCTTTGTCGGTTGTGTTGGAACAGATGGTTGTAAAACTGTGTGTCCCATGTATTGGAGAAGCATATCTGACCTTCCACGTATTGCCGCCTGCCCAAAAAGCCGGCACCTTTAATTGCTCGCCTGAAGGAGTGGTAAAAATGGCATCCAGCTCAACTTCATTGAATGGATCGTTATAGGTACCGGCCGCAGTAAATGAAATTTCAACCATTTTATTGGTTTCCGTTTTTACCACAATATCCTTACACAGCCCTACTGCGGGACAAACAAGTAAGAAAGCCCAATAAAATAAAAGCCGGCTCAATTTCTTATTAAAAGTTGGGATGAAGAAAGGTCCTGTTGTCATAATGATGGGTTTTTGGCGTGATGCAAATCGCTTAAAAAAATGCTATGAAGTTTGTTGAATATATATTGTTTTAGTCTGCAAATATTCTTCGAGGCCATGTTTGCCATCTGCACCGCCAATGCCTGATTTCCGCCAGCCGGCATGAAATCCCTGGATGGCTTCAAAGTTTTCCCTGTTGAAATACACTTCGCCGAAATTTAATTCTTTGGTGGCGCGCAGCATCTTGTTGATGTCTTTAGTGTACACCGCAGAGGTGAGCCCGTATTCGCTGTCGTTGGCCAGTTTCAATGCCTCATCAAAGTCTTTCACTTTCATAACAGGCAGCACAGGGCCAAATACTTCTTTTTGCATGATCTCCGCATCCTGTTTTACATTGGTAATGACGGTTGGCTCATAAAAATAACCTTTATCGAAGCCGTCTGATTTTTTTCCACCTGTTGCTACTTTGGCGCCGGCTGCCTGCGCCCTGTCTACCATCCCTGAAATTTTATCCAATTGCTTTTGATTGATTTGAGCACTCATATCAATGTTACTGTCATTAGATGCATTACCTACTTTTACTGCTTTCATGGCAATGATCAATTTTTCCAAAAATTCATCATATACTCCTTCTTCCACATATACACGCTCCGCACAATTGCATACCTGGCCACTGTAAATTACTCTCGATGCCACAATGGATTTTACAGCCACTTCCATATCAGCATCTTCGCATACAATAGCAGGGGCCTTACCTCCCAGTTCAAGGGAAACTTTAGTAATATTTTTTGCAGCGGCAGCCATCACCTTATGACCAGATTCAACACTTCCTGTAAGGCTGATGATGCCTACATTTTTATTATGGGTGAGCGCTTCCCCGATCTCATTTCCATAACCACAAACCACGTTCAATACACCTTCTGGCAGGTTAACGCTGCTCAACAGCTTAGTAAATTCAAGACAAGTTAAAGGCGCTTCTTCACTCACTTTTACAACAATCGTATTGCCGGTGAGCAATGAGGGCGCTACTTTGCGGGCCATCACAAAAAAAGGAAAATTCCAGGGGCATATGCCTACCACAACACCTATCGGTAATTTATGCAGAAAAATTTGTTCGCCCAAACGGTCACTCTGGATGATCTCTCCCTCGTAAGCGCGGGCAAGCCCTGCATAGTAATCGTAATATTCTGCTGTTACATCAATTTCAACCTGAGCCAGTGCTTTTACCTTTGCCTGTTCGCGTGCCAATGTTTCTGCCAGCATCACCCGGTTTTCCCTGATCGTGTTTGCCATGGCTTTAAGGTATTTTGCTCTTTCAACAGAGGGCAAAGAACTCCATTGATGTTGTGCTGCAACAGCGGCATCAATGGCCGCGTCGGCTTCTGTCTGCCCGCCTCTTGGTACAGAGGCTATTACTTCTTCAGTGCAGGGATCCAGCACTTCAATGTAACCGGTTGCGGATCCAGATCCGTGAAACGTACCATTAATATAATGCTGGTAAATTGCTCCGGTTGCCGGGGTTTTAATATTTGATTTCATGGAAGATTATTTTATTTTTTCAGAATACCATTTGTCCAGTATGTCTGTGTTCAAAACATGGTCAGGCGTTTTTCCCTGTGCTATCTGTGCCACCTGCGTGCAGGCCATGCGCCCTATTTCCCTGAACAGTTCGTGTGTCCATGCAATGCAGTGGGGCGCCAGCAATACATTATCCATTGTAAAAAAAGGATGATCTGAAGTGACTGGTTCATTTTCAAAAACATCCGTAGCGTATCCCGCAATTTTATTGTTTAACAAAGCTTCAATCAAAGCCCGCTCGTTTATAATACCGCCTCTCGCTGTATTGATGATAAAGGCAGATTCTTTTACCTGCATCAGTTCTTTTTCATCAATCATATTTTTTGTTTCCGGAGTTAAGGGACAATTGATTGATATAAAATCAGACGACTGTAAAAGAGTTTGCATATCTACCTTTCTTACGCCCAATTCCGAAGCTTTTGCTTCATCAATATAAGGGTCGTATACCAACGGCTGGTTCATATGGAATGCTTTCAGCATGTGGGTTAACCGGCTACCAATGCCGCCAAATCCAATGATACCGGGTGTCCGGGAACGCAGCTCACTCCCGGTGTAGTGATTTCTTTCCTGCCATTTGCCCTGCCTTACCAATTTGTCTTTGGCAACCAGTTTGTGACACAGTGCAAGCATCCAGGTAATAATGGCTTCAGCCACCGAATAATTTACCGCGCCTTTTGTAATGGTTACTACCACATTCGCCCGGCTGCAGGCATTTACATCAACCATATCATACCCCACTCCAAAACGGCATATTGCTTTTAGACGGGTTACCCCTATAAAACTTTCTGCAGTATAAGCCGGAGCCAGAGAGATAATAGCATCATACTGCTGCAGGGTGCCGGCTTGTAGCGGCGACTCCCATTTTTCTAAAAATTCATATTCGATCTCTTTAATGTCATCAAGGATATCCAATCCCATATCCTTGTAGGTAAGTATTCCTTCCGGCGTTAAAAAATCTCTTGTTAAACCAACTTTAAACATGCATCGTTTTATTTGTTTCAATTGTCTTTGTACCGAACAGCGGTATAAGATCATTTTCCATAAACAAATTTATTCAGTGAGGACGCCTAAAAAAATGGATAAAATAGTTTCTTTTTGTACCTTTTGACATATTTTGATTGCCAGTTATTAATAAATGCTTGTTGCGATATGAACGATTACTGCAAATACATGAGCGGTTCGCTCGTAGAGGAAAAGTGGGGTCTCTACATTGATACAGCGGGCTTCTCAAAAGTACATCCGCACCAAAACTATCCTAAAAATTATGAACATCCATCGTCACACACCTTTTCGTGGAACAAAGGACGTATTCTACGCGGGCACCAATTAATATATGTATCGAGAGGCGGTGGCATTTTTGAATCGGAATTTGCAGAACCAATTGAAATTACTGAAGGCACCTGTTTGTTTTTACATGCGGGTGTGTGGCACCGTTATAAACCTTATACCGATTCGGGGTGGGATGAATACTGGCTGGGTTTTAATGGTAACTATGCCAATGACCTGATGAGAAATGATTTTTTTAATGTCAAATATCCTTTCATTAAAGTAGGTTTACAGCGCGAACTGCTGAATCTCTTTCACAAACTTATTGAAACGGTTCAAACCGCTCCCTCGGGTTATCAGCAAATCAGTGCCGGCATTACACTACAGATACTTGGATATTTATATTCGGTATCATTAAGTAACGAAACGGAAACATCTCCGATCGGCCGATTGATTGAAAAAGCAAAATTTCTCCTGCAGGAATCTTTGGAAAAACATATTGATCTTGAAAACATGGCCAGGCAACTGCCGATGGGTTATTCTTCTTTCAGGAAAGAATTTAAAAGACTAACCGGTGAACCTCCTAACCAGTTTGTATTGAACCTCAGGCTAAACCGGGCCAAATATCTTTTAGAAACTACCAACTTCAGCATTAATGAAATTGCCGAGCAAACAGGATTTGAGTCGGTGTTCTACTTTTCAAAACTGTTTAAAAAAAGAAATAGCAGATCTCCCAGGTTTTACCGTGAGGAAATCATTAAGCGAATCAATCCCCGTTTATAGGTTTATTATATTTTCTGCAATAGCATTTTTGCACAACTTGTTCCCTGCTGCAGTTCAATGGATGAAAGCTCCCATTTCATTTATGGTTGTTTTTAAACAAATTTGTAATTTACCGCCCCGCTGGCGGTATGAAATACGCAACAGCCTATTTAACTCCAGCGGGTTAGTAAATGTTTTCAGGTTAAATTTTTTTTATTCACTCCTTTAAAATGTAAAAATGAAACTGATCAACAGCTTTTTTTTATTCCTGTTGTGCCTGTTCGCTGTTACATCCTGTAATAACGGCAGTAACACAAGTAATGCTGACACCACCGCCACGGAAACTGCGGATAGCGGCAGTGTTGACGGCTTTAAACTGGGCGTGCAAATGTGGACATTCAGGATGTTTTCCCTTACAGATGCCTTAAACAAGGTTGACAGTGCAGGCATTAAAAACATTGAAGCTTTTTTTGGACAACCTTTAGGCGGTGATCTGAAAGGTGATTTCGGTCCCGAAATGTCGGCCGATACCCGTACCAAGCTCAAAGCGCTGCTGCAATCGAAAGGCATCAGCATAGTAGCCATGGGTGTAATTTCGCCAAATGATAAAGCAGAATGGATCAAAGCTTTTGACCTGGCAAAAGAATTTGGCTTAAGTTATATTACCGCCGAACCAAAAAAAGATCAGTGGGATATAGTTGACAGCCTGGCTGGCGCGTATGCCATAAAAGTGGCTATACACGATCATCCAAAACCCAGTGGTTACTGGTCGCCCGATTCAGTACTTGCCGCTATTCAGGGGCATAGCAATATTGGAGCCTGCGCCGATATAGGTCATTGGGCACGCAGCGGTTTGGATCCTGTTGACTGTTTGAAAAAATTAGACGGACATCTTATTGGTGCGCATTTAAAAGATATAGTGAAGTTTGATGACACCAAGGCAGCCGATACCGTAGTAAGTAAAGGAGTAATAGATTTCCCTGCTGTTTTCACAGAGTTTAAAAGACAAAACTTCAACGGAACTTTTTCTATAGAGCACGAATCCAACTGGTATCACAACTTGCCAGACGTGATTGCTACAAAAAAGTATTTCGATGATGAAGTGGCTAAGCTGAAATAATTAATGCTTAACCCAACTTACAATAATCCGGTGGGAGTAAAATTCCGCCGGATTGTTTTTTTTGAGCTGTCAGCCTTCAGCTAAAGTACAGCAACAATGAGCTAATGTTTCATTCACTTTTCACTTTACCTTTCTCCTCTCACCTCTCACCCTTCACGAAAAGCCTGTAAAACCGGCTGCTGGCTGTATCGGCAATGGATCCATTGGGCTTTTTATAAATAAAATAAGCAGCAATATCTTCTTTTTCCTCTGCGAATGCCAGGGCTTTTTGCAGCCCCATTGCCATCAGCACATTATCATAAGCGTCTGCAGTAATGGCATCATTGGCATAAACAGTAACGCTTACCAGCTCGTTCTGCGTTGGGTATCCCGTTTTGGGATCAATAGTATGGCTGAACTTTTTTCCGTTGCTTTCATGAAACTTACGGTAACTCCCGGAGGTGGTAACAGCACCATCATCAATGGAAATTATCTTTTGCATGACCGGTGATTCAAACACATAGTCCCCCGGCGCTTCAATACCGATTTTCATTTTTTCATCGCCGGGCTTTTTCCGGCCTTTAATCCTTAACTCACCACCAATTTCCACAATATAGTTGTTGATATTATTTTGTTCCAGAAAGTTTGCTATTACGTCTACACTATACCCCTGGGCTATTCCGTCTACATCAATCGTAATACAGGGCTTTGTTTTGATGAGGCGGCGCCCTTGTAATTTTATTTTGTCTGTGCCGGTACACCGAAGTAAAGAGTGAATCTTCGCCGAATCGGGATATTTTTTTACGGGCTTTGCACTAAATCCCCAGGCGGCAACAAGGGGTTGTATGG
>CAMPJQ010000045.1 GCA_946886925.1 uncultured Terrimonas sp. | reverse complement strand
ATGAGGTCATAATAAGTCATGCTCATACCCGGCATCATCTCAAAGGATTCATCAAGCTTTTTATCATCTGCGGTAACCAGTGCTTCTCTTAAAACAGGCGTAATGCTTTCCCAGTCTTTTTTAAATGCCGCCAGTGAAGGATAAGTAATATCATCCTGTATACCTTTATTGTCTTTAAAAAGCTCATGCGCCGATTGCTTAAGATCAGAGCCAAGCAGGTTCGCTATTTCGTAGCGTTGTTCTACCAGGCTTCCCGTAAGCCAGGCAATATGATTGGCCTTTGTATTGAGCCGCTTGTGCCTGTCTTCGTCAGAAAGTCCTTCAATAACATTTGCAAAAAACTTTGTTTGCATATCGTACAGCACAACGATAGAAAACATCCGGTTGCTGACTGTTTTTGTTTCCATATTGATTTTAGTTTTATTATTGATTTACATTTCAAAATCTTTCCGGGGTCTTATTTTTCCGGCAGTTGTTTAATACACAACAAACCTAAAATCATTAATTGGTGTATGGGAGGGGTATCTACGGCAATTTAAGGGGTTGCATGCGACAATACTTCAATGAAGCATGCATCCATCTTCGGCCCCCGGATACGCTGTTTCAGGCAGTATAAAGGCTTATAAACTGTTTAGAGAATTAAATAATCTTTTGAAAGCATGCGATGGTTGACGATTTTATTTGAGGCCCGTTCCGGCCAATATGCCAAAGTCGGTTACTTCCAGCGTTGTAAATGCAGTTGAACCGGGCAATCCATTGTGGCCGGTATTAATTTTAGACCAGTACCTTCCCCGGTTAGCCGAATAATAAATGCCATGCCATTGCGCTGCAAACAGATCCTGGTTCCTGTTCTTAACTTCAAAAGTGTAAAAGTTTACCGGGCCAAACCCGGTATTGGCATTTTGCCAGTTCAGTCCATCATTACTCGTTTTTAATAAACCTTCTCCCAATGTCATTGCATATATAAACTGCCCATCATTGGATATGTCGTGTAATGTATGTTGCTTGTATATATATTCCCAGGTTTTTCCTGAATTATTTGTCATTACTGCGCCATTTGCGGCGGCTGCATAAATCTTTTCGTTTAAAGTGGTAAATCCATTTACCTGCATTAAGCCAAATACATGTTCCCATGTGTTTCCTTTATCGGGGGAAGCATAAATTCCTTTATCTGTTCCGGCTAAAAATATATCCTTTGTAAAAATGAAAGCCCTTACAGATATATTTTGCAAGCCCTTGCCGGAAGGTTTCCAGGTATTGCCTTCATCTGGTGACACAAATATCCCCTGCCTGAGCGTTCCTGTCACCAATACATTTTCTGCTACAGCAATGGCATTAAGATTTACACTATCAGGCAGCCCATTATTGATGGGCTCCCATTCGGCAAAGCCGCTTTCCCAAACAAAAGCACCATGTGCTACAGTAACCAAAAAAATCTTATTTGATTTTGTCGTAAATCCACTCACAGTAGCGTTTTCCGGAATACCATTGGAAAAGGAAGACCAGGTTTTTCCATTGTTTGAGGAACGATACAATACTTCAATTTTTGCTAGTGTATCTTTTTTCTGAATAGTAAACTCATTTTCTTTTTGCAGCGTATTTATTAATGCTTCTTCAGGCATATTATTGCAGCCTGTATGAACAAACAATAAAAGCAGGCAGCCAGTCATTTTATTTTTACCGGAGATGAAATATAAAACAGGCAGTCTGAAAAATATACAGTTCATAACTTAAATGTTGTCTCAAACACTTTCGGTATACAGGAGCAGCCGTTCTTTAAATATACTAAATCGCAGATTATAACTTGAATTTGGTAGCAAATTTGTAGTTAGTATACTTTTCATATAAACAAATATTGTGAACGATACCATTTTTAGCGAAGCATTTGTAAAAGAACTGGAAGCAGAAGTTACTGCTACCCGTAAATGTTTGGAAAGAATTCCTGAAAGTTTATTTGGCTGGAAGCCCCACGAAAAATCTATGACCATGGGTTATCTGGCCTTACTGGTGGCGGAAATTCCTAAATGGATCACACATATGATCGAGAAATCTGAGATTGATTTTGCCAGTTTTGAACATGTTAAACCAACAAACACCGCCGAACTGGTAGCGCATTTTGATGAGAATGTGGAAGGAGCGAAAAAGGCACTAAGCCTTATTAAGGAAGGGGAACTTGCCGAACTTTTAGCTCTTAAAAACCAGGGGCAGGTGCTGTACACTTCTTCCAAAAAAGAAAATGTCGAATCAGCGATTAATCATATGGTTCATCATCGCGGGCAATTAACCGTATATATGCGCCTGAATAATATACCCGTGCCTTCTATTTACGGACCTTCAGCAGATGACAGAGGATTTTAGCCCACATATCCCTGCCTTCCTTCAAACTGGGCGGCTTAAAAAACGAATGCAAAACTTTTGAAGTTGTAACCGTTATACAGGGAAATACCAATTTCCTTTTCGCCGTGTTTGCAAACCAACCGCATATCTTTGGTGAGTCTTTACGTTATAGTTTTTACCAAGGGTAAAAATTTAGGGTTGCTGCGCAACCTTTGCTCAGCAAACCCCGTAATTAATAACAATAAAGTTTATAAGCGGTTTGGAACAATTGTTACATCTGATAAAGGGCTGTGCTGCCAATGATGCGAAATGTCAGAAGGTTTTTTACGAAAAATACCTGGGATTTGCATTAAAAACGGTATACCGTTATCTCAGTTCCTATGAAGTCGCCGCCGAAGTTACGAACGATGCTTTCATAAAGATATTCCGGGCTTTCGGCAAATTTGAATATCTGCATGCCGCCAATGTGGAAAGTTTATTGATGGCATGGATGCGCAGGATAGTAATTAATACGGCAATAGACCATATACGTGTAAACCAGGCACAAAAAAAGTATCAACCTATAACAGAAGATGCATGGAACGGTCATGAAGCCGAAGTGAGATCAGATGAGCAGTTGCTGTATAAAGAAATTATTGAGTTGATAAGAAAACTGAGTCCCTCGTACAGAGCCGTGTTCAATATGTATGTAATTGACGGTTATTCGCACCAGGAAATCGGGAAGATACTGGGCATATCTGTTGGTACATCAAAATCGAACCTTGCAAGGGCCAGGGCGTTTCTGCAAAAATACCTTGTAAAAGATAATAAGGATAATGTGTTATGTTTTACCTGAAGAATGATGATATGGAACATCTTTTCCGTAAAGCTGCGGAAAACTATGAGATGGATACCCAAAAGGCGTCTGACTGGGAAAGCGTGCATGCCAGTTTGCACAGCGTACAAAGTTTGCCGGAAGGGGGTAAAAAGAAAAAACGCCGGTTTATTTTCTGGTGGTTCCTGTTGTTCCCTGCCGGGTGGATGGCGCATAATACCTGGGAAAAAAATTTTAATAAACGCCCGGTAAAAAATGCAGGTGAAACTACCTATCAGCAGCCCGGAACCAATAAAATGCAGCCTGCCGGTACTGTGCGTGGCCTTGATTTTACAGACGCCGATAAGGCAAAGCCAGGCAGTAATTCTGTCCGTGATCAAACCAATAGCAGTTCTTTGATAACCGATGAAGACAAAGACGGAGGTTTGCAGTTAAGCCATAATGTTGATAAAAGGCTGAACGATGCTGTATCAAAAAATGATCCCAAAAATCAATACACCCGGGATAATAAAATAAAAACCACGCCCTTGCCTTATGCCAATGGAAGTTCTCAACATGTAACGAGCTACCAGGATAAGTTGGGAAATATGCAGGACAAAGCAGGAGAGTCATTAAGGGGTTTGTCGTATGCGCCTGCTTTGCTCCTGCAAAAAGTTGACATGAGGGGCATGGTATTGCCCGGGCTAACAGCAGAACAATATATGATGCATAACCACACGGTTCGCGAAAGCGGTAAGGTTCAACAGGATCCGCCGCAGGAACAGGCTAAACAGATTCCGTCATTAACCAAGAACCGGTATTTCTATATGCAGGCGCTGGTAGCCCCCGATATAAGTACGGTTAAGTTTCAAAAAATATCGGGTTTAGGATATAGTACCGGGTTATTGTTCGGCTACCGGATTAGCAAACGGTGGAATGCAGAAGCCGGAGCATTATGGGAAAAGAAACTTTACTATACAAAAGGTGAATATTTCGACAAAGCCAAACTGGGCCAGTACTGGAACAATACAGAAATTTATTCGGTTGACGGAAATTGCCGTATGATCACTATACCGGTTAATATACGTTACAATTTCAGTACCGGTAAAAACAACGACTGGTTCATTACGGGTGGCATGTCGTCTTATTTGATGAACAAAGAATATTACGATTACACCTATGAATATTACGGCGATGTGCACACAAAAGGATATACGTACAAAGAAAATTCACAAGCCTGGATGGCAGCTATAAACCTGGGGGTAGGCTATGAACGGAGCATCGGGAAATCCTTTCAGTTTCGTATAGAACCTTATTTCAGGTTGCCTGTTTCCGGTATGGGCAAGGGTAATCTTTCACTAAACAGTGGTGGTATATTTATAGGTATCGGAAAGAAATTCCATTAACGATAGCAATAGTATTGAAGCATATGCGAAAAAAAATAATTCTTTTTTTGGCACTGGTAGCGGTATGCCTGGCAGTTGCCTGGTACTGGTACAATAAGCCGCGGGAAGGTATAGCTGGCAAAGACACCCAATTTTCTGTGAGCGCCGCCCTTTTGTATGAAGGTTATAATACCGATGAGGCTGCGGCAAATGAGAAGTTTCTAAACAAAGTAATTGAGGTTAAAGGAAAGGTAGATGACATTATCCTTAATGGCAATGGCGCAGTATTGATACTGGGCATGCAGCCGGAGGGAGGTGGTATAAGTTGTTTTTTTTCACCTGCATCAGCTTTAGAGTCAAATCATATAACAAAAGGGATGGAAATAGTGGTGAAGGGAAAATGCACAGGCTTTAATATGGATGTTAACCTAACCGATTGCATCATCATTTTATAAAATCAAGCGTATGATCCGTAGTCTTCTATATATATGGGCTCTGATTCTTTTTGTTTTGGCTTTGGGTAGCTGTTCCAAAGCATCCGAAGATATGTTGATGACAGTACAGCAATGCGATACCAGCGGCATGAAATACAGTGCAGATATTTTACCCATTATTACAACCAACTGTTACTCCTGTCATGCCAATGGTATCGTAAATGGTAATGTTAGTTTAGATGGATATGCTAATGTTAAAACGCAGGCCGATAACGGTAACCTGGTGGGCGTAATTACCCATGCCAGCGGCTATCCCCCCATGCCTGATAACGGAGGCAAACTGTCTGATTGCGAGATCAATAAAATAAAGGCCTGGATAGCGGCAGGAACGAAGCAGGATTAAACGGGTTACAAGTTAAGGGTTGCAGGGTTCACCCTAATGAAAGGAATCGATTAACCAACTAATCCGCCAGCTACATCCTTGCCACAAAAAATTTAGATCATGAAGAAATCTGTATTACTTATTGCATTCTGCGCACTGTTGATTCCGGTGGCATCCGCGCAAGTGTATATTACCAGAACCGGTGTTATCAACTTTTTTTCCAAAACACCAATGGAAGATATTAAGGCAGAAAATAACCAGGTATATGCCGCTATAGATCTTTCCAAAAAAAAAATCGCTTTTTCTATGCTCATGAAAAGTTTTTTATTCAGAAAGGAACTGATGCAGGAGCATTTTAACGAAAATTATGTAGAAAGCGACAGGCATCCCAAATCAACTTTTAAAGGAACATTTACCGGTGATGTTGATCCGCAGAAGCCAGGGGTGTACAATGTGCAGGCACAGGGTGTGATTACATTGCATGGTGTGGAAAAATCCATTAACACGCCGGCAACTATTGAGATCACGGGGGATGGGTTGACGGGAACGGCCCGTTTTGCTCTTTTGCCGCAGGATTTTGACATCACAATCCCGGGTATTGTAAGAGACAAAATTGCCGAACAAATTGATGTGCAGGTGAATATTAGTTGCAAACCTGTAAAATGAACTATATGAAACGCCCATGTAAAAGATTTAACACAAATGGGAATATATATCAGGGCGTTCCATCCAACCAATAAAAACATTAAAAATATACGGATGAAATATTATGCATTGTTTTTCTTTTTGTGCACAGGCTTTGCCGGGATCGCAACGGCGCAGGATTCCAGTTTGCTCAATATGCTGGAAGATTCCATGATGGTAAATAAAGAGGCTGGTCATGTTACAGGAACATTCAAAGGCACGCATATCATCAATACACAATCTGTAGAAACGCCCGCCAAAGGAGTACTGTTGTTTATGATCATGCACCGTTTTGGGAAAATAAATGAAGGGGGATACGAATTTTTTGGATTAGACAATGCTACCATGCGCATGGGATTTGACTATGGGCTAACCGATGAACTAACGGTGGGCATTGGTCGAAGTACTTTTCAGAAAACATACGACGGTTACCTGAAAGGTAAATTACTGCGCCAATCTGAGGGCCCCGCCGGACGCATTCCGCTTTCGGTTACTGCGCTGGCAGGTGTAGCTTATACTTCGCTAAGGTATAGCGATAAACCGTATCTCAACGCGAAGTACCGCACCAGTTACACTTTGCAGTTGCTGGTGGCCAGAAAGCTCAGCAGGAATTTGTCGCTGCAATTGTCTCCGTCATACCTGCACTATAACCTGGTGCCAACGGTAGCCGATAAAAATGATGTATTTGTATTGGGTATAGGGGGCAGAATGAAGATTACTAAACGTTCGAGCATTAATATCGAGTATAATTACCTGCCCGATAACCAGGTCAATTCATTCAAAGTGTATAATTCATTTTCGGCCGGCTTTGATATTGAAACAGGGGGGCATGTTTTCCAGGTGCATGTTACCAACTCCCAGGGCATGGTGGAGCCTTTATTCCTTGGACGTACTACCGGGAGTTGGGGGAAGGGTGATATTTATTTTGGCTTCAATATTTCACGTTCTTTCAATCTGGGTAAAAAACGTTAATTATTCATCTTAAAAAACATATATGGAACGCAGGGATTTTCTTCATGACATCAGCCAGGCAACCGTAGCCATATGCGCGGGAAGTTTATTAGCAGCCTGTTCCAAATCTTCAGATAATAATGTTCAACCTCCTCCACCCGGCGGTGGCGGAAATGCTCTGATTACGGCCAATCTTAATTCGGAACTTGCTTCGGTCGGAAGTTCAAAATCCAGCGGTAGTGTAATTGTTATCAGAACGGCAACAGGCAATGTGGCCGCTTCTTTTGTGGCATTAAGTCTTATTTGCACACATATGCAATGCACTGTAAATTACGATGCCGGCGCCAGCGGATTTAAATGTCCCTGTCATGGCAGTGAATATAATATCAGCGGAGCCGTAACCATGGGACCAGCTCCATCATCGTTAAAAAAGTATACAGTTACCGTTAATAATAATACGCTTACGGTTAATTAGGTTACAGGGTGCGGGGCGCAGGGTACAAGTTGCAAGTTGCAGGGCATACGTCCCTGCCTGAGACCTGTAACCTGTAACCTCCTCCATTCACGGTTGAGCCTGCTTATACAATCCGAATTCAGAGAGCGTAGGGTTTAGTCTTGATGACAGGATACGAAGCCTCACTTTGTTTGCCGTTACTGGATCAAAGCGGATCAATCGTTTATACCCCACAGTTGTGCCCTCCGCAATTTTTTTCCATTCTTTTCCATCCTGGTATTCCAGAACAAATTGCTCAATGCGCTGCCCAACAGTAATATTTTCCTGCAGCAGCAGTACATCAAATGTTTTATTCTCTTTCAGTTTGAGCTCAATAACAGCCGTGGTATCAGTTTTCCTGGTGGTCCAGTATGTATCGTAGTCATGATCAAGAATAAACTTTCCCTTGTTTCCAATATTCAGTCTTGCTCCATTGGCAAGATTCACGGCAAAAGTTTCAGTAATCAATTTCTTCCATGCCATCAGATTTGCTACATCATTTTCATGGATCACCCCTCTTTTATCGGGTGGGATATTCAGCAATAAAACACCATTCCTTCCTACAGAACTATAGTAAATGTCAAGCAGTTTTTCCGGTGTCTTCACTCTGTCGTCTTCTTTGGGATGATAAAACCATCCCGGGCGTATAGATACATCTGTTTCTGCCGGGTACCATACCAGCCCCTTTGCATTCATAATTTTTTCCCGGCTGCCCAAATCATTTCCGGTCATGTCGCCCTGCGGCTTAAAAGCAAGGCCGTTCTGGGAACCCGAAGCAATTTCACTCTGATCTAAATTATTGGCAGGCACAACACTCCATTCTGTTTCGCGCCCATAGCCACTTTCGGTTCCTACCCATCTTACATCTGGTCCCATAATGGCAATAGTGGCAGCAGGCTGCAGCTCACGTATAAGCCTATACCATCTTTCAAAATCATACACCTGTTTTTTCCCGTTGGGTCCCTCACCATTGGCGCCATCAAACCACACTTCGTCCACACGTCCATAACGGGTGAGCAATTCTGTGAGTTGCTGAACAAAAAAATCATTGTAGGTATCCGTTCCGTATACGGAAGCATTCCTGTCCCACGGCGATAAATAAATACCAAACCCAATGCCATAGGCGCGGCATGCATCAGCTACTTCCTTTACCACATCTCCTTTACCTTCTTTCCAGGGGCTGGCTGCCACCGAATGGCGGGTGGTTTTTGTAGGCCATAAGCAAAAGCCATCGTGGTGTTTGGCCGTAATGATCACCTGTTTGATGCCGGCGTTTTTTGCAGTGATCACCCATTGCTTCGCGTCTAATGCAGTGGGATAAAAAATTTGAGGGTCTTCCGTTCCATCACCCCATTCCTTACCGGTAAAAGTGTTGATGCCAAAATGAAAAAATGCCGTTAGTTCCAGTTGTTGCCAGCGCAACTGTCGCGGTGAAGGCGTTACATTAGCCGCCTTGTTAATAATATCTCTTTCCGTATCTCCTGGCTGTATCAGCGCATAGTTTTCTTTTGCCTGCTGACCTAAAGTTATATTGCACAATAGTGTACACGCTGCGACTATCAGTTTGTTCTTATTCATCTTTTTAAATGTGAGATAGGGATTATATTTTTTGTACTGTAAAAGGAATAATTATCGTTGATCCTAACCACCGTTCAATACCCGCCCTGCATCCTCATCTTCATACTGTGCTATCAATGCATTAAGCTGTGATTTCAACTGCCGTGTAATTTTTTCATATTCTTTTTTGCCATACAGGTTATACATATCGTGAGGATCTTTCTGCAGATCGTAGAGCTCCCAGCTATCCACTCTTTTGTAAAAACGGATCAACTTATATTTTTTTGTTTGCACACCAAAATGAGGCGATACGGAATGTTCACCATTTTCATAATAGTGGTAATACATCGCTTCACGGCCTTTTGCTTTACCATTGAGCAAAGGCAATATAGATTTTCCCTGTATGTCTTGCGGTATAGCTACTCCGGCGGCGTCGAGGCAGGTAGGTGCAATATCAAGGTTCATTACGTACTCGTTCAGCTTTGTACCTGGTTTAATTACACCTGGGTAACGCATCATCATCGGTGTTCTGAATGACTCTTCGTACATGAACCGTTTATCAAACCATCCATGTTCACCCATGTAAAATCCCTGGTCCGATAAATACATCACTATGGTATTATCAGTTAATTCATGCTGGTCCAAATAATCCAGTGTTCGTCCTATATTCCTGTCTAATGAGGCTGCTGTGCTCAGGTAATCTTTCATATAGCGCTGGTATTTCCATTCTGTTAGCGCTTTGCCCGACAAATTACGGGCTTTGAAATCTGCATAAATGGGTTGATAATATGCATCAAATTTAGCACGTTGTGCGGCATTCATCCGTTCAACGGCAGGTTCTTTATCACCGGCAGCCAGCATTTTCAGATCATAACCCAATATCATTGTTTTGGCAATGGTCATGTCCTGCACTTTTGCCGCCGCCCTGTTATCGTACGCATCATAAAAATTTTCCGGCAAGGGAAAAGTAACATCATCAAACGTGCCCATGTCAGTTGTGTCGGGTATCCATGTACGGTGGGTAGATTTATGCCCGATCACCAGGCAAAATGGTTTGCTGGTATCCCGCTGGTCTAACCAGCTTTCGGTTACATCCTCAACAATATTGGCGGCATACCCTTCTATTCTTTTCCTGCTGCCGTCCATCATTAGCATATCGGGGTTGTAATAGCTGCCTTGTCCGGGGAATATTTGCCAGAAGTTGAAGCCCTGTGGTTGTGTTCCCAAATGATATTTGCCTACCCACGCGGTTTGATAACCGTTGGCCTGCAATTGTTTTACAAAGAGGTCCTGCCCGGCATTGAAATTGGAGGTTTCATTATCCTTGAACCCGTTTTTATGACTGTATTTGCCCGTGAGCAAAACAGCCCTGCTTGGCCCGCATATAGAATTGGTAACATAGGCTTTGCTGAACAGCACACCTTCTTTTGCAATGCGGTCTATATTGGGGGTTTGCATGAGCTTACTACCGTATGCACTGATGGTTTGGTAAGCATGATCATCAGAAAGAATGATAACGATATTGGGGCGCTTTGCTTTTGGCTGCGCTGTGAGTGCAGCACAGGCTGTAATGAGGATGAGCGTTATTAGTATAATTCTTTTCATCCGTTTTCTTGTTTTTATTTTTTAATGAAAGGAAAATTTTCATGTTCTGTATGCTCATTTTGCTTGATCTTTTTTATGCGTGTTATTATGGCAGGATTT
>CAMPJQ010000044.1 GCA_946886925.1 uncultured Terrimonas sp. | reverse complement strand
CATATAAAGCAAATCCCAGAGCGAAGGAGGTTAATATGCCAACAGAAAAACTGCGAAATCTTAGTATTTTAAAATTCACTACCGGGTGGTCTGTACTGAGTTCACGCCATATAAAAGCAACAGCGGCAACAATAGTGCTTACAATAAGCACTGCAATGTAAGGAGTAGCAAGCCAGTCTTCCGATTCTCCTTTTTCCAGCACCACCTGCAAACTCCCCACACCAATGGCCAGGAAAACAATCCCCCACCAGTCAATCGGCTGCCCTTTTGCATATTTGGGTGATTCTTTTACAAACATTGACACCAGGAATGCCGCCAAAGCGCCTACCGGTATATTTACATAAAATATCCAGGGCCAATTAAAATGATCTGTAATGTATCCTCCAATGGTTGGTCCTACGGTTGGTCCTACAACTGCTCCAAGTCCAAATAAAGCGGTAGCCATCCCCACTTCTTCGCGGGGCCAGGTTTCTATAAGTATAGCCTGCGCTGTAGAAAGCAGCCCGCCGCCTGCCAGCCCCTGCAAAATCCTGAAAACAACCAATTCGTACAGGCCGGTGGCATTGCCGCAAAGTATGGAAGCAATGGTGAAAAGGATAATGGATGCCATGAAATAATTCTTTCTTCCAAACCTGTCACCCAGCCAGCCCGACATAGGCAGTACGATTACATTCGCTACCGCATAACCTGTTACCAGCCATCCTGCATCTTCAAGGGTTGCACCCAGGTTACCCATGATCTGGGGTAAAGCCACATTTACAATTGTAGTATCAATCAGCTCCAGTAATGAAGCCATTATTACCGTAATTGTTATGACCCATTTTCTTAAGCCATGCTCTGCCATTGTTCCTCTTTGAATATTTTTTCTATTGAAACTGAACCTACTCACTGTTCACATTCACTCCCATTCTCACCCCTTACCCCTAACTACTTATTACTATTTGGTATGTACAATTACTTTTACACTCATTCCCGGGCGCAGGCCCGTATTAAAATCAGGGCTGGAATCAAGTTTTATCCTTACCGGTACGCGCTGTACCACTTTCACAAAATTGCCCGTGGCGTTATCGGGAGGCAGCAGTGAAAATTTAGCGCCTGTAGCCCCGGCAAAAGATTCAACACTTCCATGAACCTGCGAATCCGGATACGCATCAACAGTGATGTCCACTTTTTCTCCAATCTTCAGGTGTTCCATCTGCGTTTCTTTAAAATTAGCCGTGATATACAAGCCCTCATCGTTTACTATAGCAAGTAAAGATTGCCCTGCCTGTACCAGTTGACCCAGTTGTATATTGCGTTTGGAAGCAATGCCATCCGAAGGTGCAACAATAGCCGTGTACAATAATTGCAGTTTGGCAAAATCTACATCAGACTGCCTGCCGGCGATATTGGAAGCGGTTGCCATTGCTTCCTGCTCGTTGGTGCTTACCTTTTTGTGAATTACCGGCACCTGGGTTTGTGCAACAAGCAAGGCTGCCTCCGCAGACTCCTTTTCTGCTTTTACCGCGTCATATTGCGCTTTGGTAATGGCATGATCGTCGTACAGATTTTTATAACGGTTGAAATCTTCGGTGGTCTTCCAAACTTTTACTTCAGCAGCTTTTACATTTGCCCTGGCGGTTGCAATATTCGATTCGGCTTCCTGTATCGCATAGCGTGATACGTTAACGGATTGCCTGGCGGAAGCCAAGGCAGCTTCCGCTTGCTGCAATTTTATTTTAAAGTCCCTGTCATCGAGAATTGCCAGTGTATCGCCTGCTTTTACCTCCTGGTTATCGGTAAACCTAATCTCTTTTACATAGCCGCTTACACGCGAAATAACCGGGCTGATGTCGGCATCAACCTGCGCGTTGTCTGTTACCTCATGTGCCTGGAAATAGAAATATTCCTTTAATGTAAATACTACAGCCAATACCAGTACTGCTGCAAGAATAACAGGAAAGATGATCTTTTTGCCTTTGTATTTCTTCTGTTGTTTTTTATTGCTCATATAATTTTTTTAGGCTTTTGGTCAGGTGGGTTAAAGTTGAATATACCCTGTTGATTTAAGAAGTGTATAATACGCAGCAGTGGCATCTGATTTTGAAAGTTCTAAACTGATGCGTGCCTGGTACAGGAGGGTTTGCGCATCAATGCGTTCGGTAGTAGTGGCTAAATTGTTGCGAAACTTTGATTCCATTATTCTTTCATTTTCGGTTGCCTGCACAATAGCATCCTGCAGCACAGTTATTTTTTCCAGCGCCTGTTTATATTGCAGGTAACTTTTGTTCACTTCTGTCTTTATTTTGTCTTTGGTTATTTCATATTTATCGGCTGCCTCCTGTTTCTGAATTTTTGATTCGGTTAATTTGTTATTATTTTTATACAGGCTGCCAATGTCCCATCCCACATTTATACCCACTACAAAGGGCGCCAGGTAGCTACCGTTTTTGGGGATGATATTTCCCGAAGGGTTAATAAAATACAAATTGCCGCCAGCGCTAACCGTTGGTAGTTTTTCATCCTGTGTTTTTTTAATATTAATGTCTGTGAGCTTCAACTGGTATTTCAATTCAGTTAGTTCCTTACGGTTTTTCAATGCCTGAAGCAGAAAAATTTCAAACGGGTCGTTTTCTTCCAGCCTGTAATTGATGTCCTCTTCCTCAATAACTGTACTGTCAGGCAGGCCCAACAATACGTTCAGGTTGTAGTTAACTATTTTGCGGTTATTATCCAGTTCAATTGCGCTAAGCTTCATATTGGATTTTTCAAGTTCAAACCGCAGTACATCATTTTTGGTGGCCAGTCCCTGAGCCTCAAATTTTTTAATTTCAGCAAGTTTGTTTTCTATGTCTTCAAGATTTTGTGCAAGGATCTTCTGGTTCTGCCGAAGTTTATAATAATTGATATACGATTGAATAATCGTAAAGATCACTTCATCTTTATCCGATTCAGCATTTAGTTTGCTCATTTGCAGCAACAGTTCTGCCGACTGCCTGGCATAACGGAGTTGGCTACCCGCAAAAATGGGTTGGTTAATGCTGAGTGTAGACTGGTACAGGGTATTATCAAAAGGTAAACTTAATTTTTGCGGATCATTGCCGTTAGCAGCGGGAAGAGAAAACGATTGCGAAAGCATTAAAGCATGATTATAGCCAACGCTTATTTCCGCCGATGGGAGTGAAGCATCTTTAGCCTGCTCTGCCTGCGATAACGCCTGTTCAATTTCATGCGCTGCCAGCCTTAACTGTTTGCTGTTTTTTATGCCCGTTGCCACCGCATCGCGGAGGCTTAATGTTTTGGTTTGTGCGGATAGTTGTAAAAAGCCTGTTACCCAAAAGAGCAATACGGCTGCCATTTTTTTCATGCTTGCTGTAGTTGAAAATTTTTAATTCTGATTTTTAATATCCAGATGGGCTTTCAGCAATTCTTTAAGATGTGCTTTTATTTTAGGGATCATTTTTTTTCTGTAGCCTTCCTCATCATTCTTATCAATATGCATTAACCGGCAATACAGGCTTTTGGATAAAGTAACCTGTGTAATTGTTCCCATTACACAGCCAACGGTAAGTTCCATATCTACTTTTCTGAATACTTTCTTTTTTTGTCCTTCTCCAATAATCTTTTTTACCTGTTCAAAATTTTTAAGTTTAATATCGGTGATCATTTCCCTGATGTCATCCGATTGTATGGTAGGCAGGTGCATTGTCATAATACAATGAAACTTATAATTATTTACAATCTTGTCTACGTACAGGTCAATAAGCCTTTCAATTTTGTCCCAGGGAGAAAGCTTTTCGTCTTTATTCAGCTCTTCCAGAATACCATGCGTATAACTTGATCTGTGCGCGATAAGCGCTACCAGCAACTTTTCTTTTGAACCGAAATAATAGGAAATCATGGCAAGGTTCACTCCTGCATGCCCTGCTATGTCTCTAACTGAAGTACCATCAAAGCCTTTTTCTGCAAAAAGTTGCTCAGCCGAATCCAGTATATGCACTCTTTTGTCCTTCATAAACGATTTATTTCGGGCGCAAAATTAAACAATCGTTTAAATTAAACAATCGTTTAACTTCATTCTTTCGTTAATCCTTTGTTATCGGGGGTATTTAATAAAGCTTTCCTTGTTCAGGAGAAATCCTATATTTATTTTAAAAAAGCGTCACCCATGCACAAACGATTTTTACTGCTGCTTTCATGCATTATAGCGCTTACGTGTGAGGCGCAACGAATTACCGGTTGCGGCTTTAAGATCCCACCCCGTTCGCTCCGGTCCAACTTCAGCTCTGTGTATGAGGCAAAGGATATACTGCAAAACATGCTGAATACGATTAACTGGCAGGAAAATTTTAATGTAAGGGAGCAAAACGGCATACAAAATGCATATGCTACGATCATCAACAGGGCGCGGTGGATTATTTATGATAATCGTTTTTTGGAAGACCTGGATGCTTATACCTCAACCAAATGGGCTTCCATAAGTGTGCTTGCTCATGAAATGGGACATCATTATTATAATCATGTGGTAAGCAGCAAGGGCAGTACGCCGCCTAAGGAAATAGAAGCAGATGCGTTTTCAGGATATGTAATGGCAAACCTTGGCGCCACCTTACAGGAATCTATTGCTGCTATGCAGGCTATTGCTTCCGACCGGGCCAGCTCAACGCATCCCGCAAAAAAAGACAGGGTACAGGCCATTACAAGAGGTTGGAATGAATCCAGTGGGAATGGCAATACTTCTACCAGCCCCTTGCCTCCGGGTAATAATAATACGCCGCCGCCCTCCATACCCTCTCCGTCTCCGGGAAACACCGCAGGTACAAACGCAGATCAAAACAGCGACCCAAGCTGGATATGGCTTACTATTCAAAGTAAAAAAAATGAGGTTGTTTTGCTGAGTGATGACGGTAAAAATTTTCAGCAGGCTGAAATAAAAGCCGGCGAGCCATTTGTTTTTAAATTTGAAATTTATAACTACGGCTGGCTGCGCCTGAAATATTTTAATGGTTACCGCACGTTTAAACTCATGCATGGAAAGGACTACAGTATTCTTTGGAACCGGAGGACAGAAAACTGGACTGTAGCGGAGATAGGGCAATAAATGACGGCATACCTGCAAAGAAAGACGGCAATTGCTGAGGCAAAATCCTAATTTAATTCCTGTTCATATAATACTTCATTGTAACCAATCACTAATTTGTTGTTATACTCAATAACGGGGCGTTTAATGATGCTGTGATGAATAAGCATTACCTGCACTGCCGCTTTTTGACTGGTTACTGTTGCCTGCTCTTCTGGTGTTAAGCTTCGCCATGTGGTGCTTTTTTTATTAAATATTTTTTCCCATCCAACCAGTTTGCTCCATTCATTCAATTTGGCGGCTGTTATGCCTGCTTCCCTGTAATTATGGAATTCAAAGTTCATTTTCCTTTTTTGGAGCCAGGCTATTGCTTTTTGTGTGCTATCGCAATTGGGTATTCCGTAAACGGTCATTTGTGCATTTTTTAAGCGTATTTACCATCTTTCTTCTGTATCATCAGGGTCATCAAAATGCTTAGTACCGTGGCGGCTTTTTATTTTTTCAATCTGCCGTTCTACGATTAAGCGGCTAATAATAGCAGCGGCGTCTTTATCGCCGTTTGACTGTAATAAGTGCTTTAACTTTTGTTCACTCACATCTATCCGGTACAATATATTCACCAGTTTCCCAAAATCATGTTCAATCAGTTCATTCACTTTTTCCTGCACCTGCAACAGCAATTCCATTTCATTTAACGGATCGTGCAGATCGGCCAACAGTTCTTTTTGCAGCAAGCCTATTAATGCGTTATCCATCTTTAAAATTTTTCAACAACGCCCAATCCAAATAGTGCGAAATCATATTTTACAGGGTCGTTGGGGCAAAGTTGCCGCAAACATGTTGTTAATTCCAAAGCCGTGAGCCAGTCTGTTTGATTTCGCGACACTATATTAAAACGTTTGGCTACACGGGCTACATGCACATCAACAGGGCAAATAAGTTGGGCAGGGGAGATGTTTTTCCAAATACCAAAATCAACGCCCCTGTTATCATTCCTTACCATCCATCTTAAAAACATATTCAGCCTTTTGCAGGTAGATTTTTTATCCGGAGTGGCTATGTGTTTGCGTGTACGTTGTGGTGAATCGGGAAGGGAAAAGAAGTAATGATAAAAACCACGCAATGCGTTTTCAGTGGTAACATCACCCGGATGCATCCATTGGGTAAAACCTGTTTCCAAAGAATTGTAATGCGTATAATGGTATTTTAGAAATTCAACGAAATACAAAATATCCGTTGCATTAAAAGTTCTGTGTTTGAATAACATCAGTCTTTTCAATTCCGTTTCGCCTGCATACAGGCAAAAATCATGCGGTGCATTATCCATTGCCTGTATTAAGGCTTTGCTTTTGGCAATAATAGTAGTACGGTTGCCCCAGGCCAATATGGCGGCAAAAAATGCGGCAATTTCTATGTCCTGTTTCTTTGAAAAAGCATGAGGCACGCAAATGGGATCACTATCAATAAAGGAAGGGTGATTGTATTCATCCACCTTCCTGTTCATAAAATCTTTAAGGCGGTCCGGTAATTTTATTTGCATTATCCCAATGCCTGCTTTAAGTCTTCTGTAAGATCTTCCGCATCTTCAATACCTACGCTCAGGCGGATGAGTGAGTCCACCAGGCCGTTCGCTATTCTCTCCTCCCGTGGAATGGAAGCATGCGTCATGCTGGCCGGGTGGCCAATCAGCGATTCCACTCCACCTAACGATTCTGCACAGGCGAAGAGCTTTGTGGATGACAATACTTTTTCTGCTGCGGCAACCGTATTATCTTTCAGCTCAAAACTGATCATACCCCCAAAGCCGCGCATTTGCGTTTTGGCTATAGCATAATTTGGGTGGTCTTCAAAGCCGCACCAGTGCACTTTGGCTACTTTGGAGTGCTGGCGTAGAAAATAAGCGATTTGTTCTCCGTTTTCACAATGCCTTTGCATACGTACATGCAGTGTTTTTAAGCCGCGTAATAAAAGAAAACAATCCTGCGGACCGGGCACGGCCCCACATGCGTTTTGCAAAAAATACAACTGGTCTGCTATCTCTTTATTGTTGGTGATAATACAGCCATGCACAACATCGCTATGCCCGCCGATATATTTGGTTGCGGAATGCATTACCATATCCGCTCCCAGATCGAGCGGGTTTTGCAGGTAAGGCGAAGCGAATGTATTATCCACTGCCAGCAGGGCGCCTGCTTTTTTTGCAATAGCCGCGCAGGCTTTAATATCAATGATTCGTATTAAGGGATTAGTAGGCGTTTCTACCCAGATCATTTTAGTGGCAGGCGTAACATGTTTGCTGATATTGTCAGCATTGCTCATGTCAATAAATCGAAATTTCAAGCCATAAGTCTCCCAAACTTTTCTCATTAGCCTGTAAGTGCCTCCATACAAATCGTTGGTACTTATAATTTCATCGCCCGGTTTAAAAAGTTTAAGCAATGTATCTGTTGCTGCAAGTCCGCTGCCAAAGCTAATGCCATACCGCCCGTTTTCCGATGCAGCCAGGGCGTTTTGCAATTGGGTACGGGTAGGATTTTGTGTGCGGGCATACTCGTATCCTTTATGTTTACCGGGGCCATCCTGAACAAAAGTTGATGTTTGAAAAATGGGTGTCATAATAGCGCCTGTGGAAGGATCAGGATGCACGCCCGCATGAATGAATTTTGTAGCTGATTTCATATCGTAAATAAGATGAAATGCAAAGATGAGGAAATGAAACGAGTTTCAACTTATCAAGTTATTTTCCGGAATTCCAGTTTAACAGAAACTTAACCGGGTCCGCGTAACAATCTGCAACATTTTTTGAAATGCTTTATTGTAAAGGGTTTTGCGCGATGCATATATTATTGTATGCACGTAACATTGCCATAAGATAAATACCATCTTATCTTGATCAATCCACCGGCGTAGTATAATTTTTGAATGAATAATAGCGTTTTACTTTCGTTTCGTCAAAATGATTTAATCATTCAAGTAAATGTAATGTTATGAAAAAGATATTTGTTCTTGCTATTGTTGCCCTGATGTCGGCAGGTGTGTATGCCAATGCTCCCTCCGTTAGCGAAAAAGTACTTAAAGCATTCCACGAAACTTTTACTGCAGCCGAAAATGTAAGCTGGCATGAAGCCAAAGGAGAGTACTCCGTTCGGTTTTTGCAATCGGATGTAAGGTATATTGTTTACTACAATAAGAATGGCAAAATCACCGGTTCTATGCGTTTTTATGAACCTGCATTATTGCCCATGAATATTTTGTCGGAACTTAAAAGAAGTTATGCAAAGAAATCACTCTTTGGAGTTACCGAAATCACATCCGGAGACAATGTTGCTTATTTTGTAAAAATGGAAGACAGCAAGAATTGGTATACCATTAAGGCAGATGCTTACGGTAATACCGAGGTATATGAAACGCTCCGGAAACAAAAATAAATATTGCAGGGTTATTTTAAATGCAGCAATGTAGCTGCAATAAGATAACGCCAATCAGAGTTTTCTGAATCATAAGCAGACCGGGGACGAACAGAAATATTCAGTACGTCTTTTTTGAGAATGCCTGCAGCCGAAAGTTTTTGTTTAGCATCATGAATGCACTCCTGTAATGAAGGTTGATTCATCCATTGCATTTGAGGAGGTTCAAAACCAATTTTATCTTTTCTCCAGGTAACGGTTGCAGGCAATTCATTTTTTATACTTTCCCGCAGAACCCATTTGGTATAACCCTGCCGTATCTTATAATCGCCAGGCATTGAAAAAAGGAATTCCACCAGTTCATGGCTTAGAAACGGCAACCGTAATTCTAATCCATGCGCCATCGAATTGCGGTCTGCATAGCATAATAATTCTTCAAGCCCGTTTTGCATAGTATTGTAATACAAAACATCATTTAACCTGTTTACAAAAGGCTTATAGGAACAATCGCCATTGTTAAATGCCCGCATAAAAGCAGGCTCTATTTCAGTATTGATGTTAAGCCTTTTTTGCTCGCTTTTTTGAAGTGTTATTGCTGCAAGTCCCGGCGCACAGGCAGCCATATAGTTCTTATATCCCCACTCAAAAGGCATATTGTTATCGGTTAAGGCTTTTTTTTCTTTTTTGAACTGTGCAAATTTTTTATGGCTTACCAGTTCCTGGAGCCACCAGTGTATATATTTGGAATATCCGCCTATTGTTTCATCGGCACCCTGACCGTCTAACAGCACTTTAATGCCGTGCCGGCCTGCCAGTTGGCAAACGACATACTGTATAAATACGCTGGATGATCCTATGGGCTGCTCGTGATGGTAGCAAAGCTTTTCCAGGCTATCAATCAAACTGGAATGCGTAGGCGAAACCGTAAAATTGGTAAGGTCAAATGCAGATACAATCTCCTGTATGTGCTTCGACTCATCTTTTTCGTAACCCGGAAAAACGGCCGAAAAGCTTTTATAATTTCTATCGTTGGGAAGCAGTGTGTGTATGGCTCCTGCAATGGAAGAACTGTCGAGCCCCCCGCTTAGGCTGGTTCCCACCGGTACGTCACTTCTCAATCTTCTCTTCACGGAGGTTAAAAAAAGAGACCTGAATTTTTCCACCGCTTCTTTTTCCTTACAGGGGCTGATAGCGTCTTTATCTATATCCCAGTAACGGCAGGCTGTAATACGATTGCGTTTAACCTGCCATTTCATGTAATGGGCAGGGGGAAGCGTGTATATATTTTTATAGAATGTTCTGTGTTTCTCAGCCGGAAATTGTGTAAACCCCAGGCCGATATAATATAATAGCGCCTCTTCCTCTACAGTTTTTTCAATTCCGGCTGCCCATAATGCCTTCATTTCACTGGCAAAAAGAAAAGTATTGCCGGGTTCATCCTGATAATAAAAAAGCGGTTTTTCGCCGAACCGGTCTCTTGCTGTAAAAAGGGTTTGGTACTTTTCATCCCAGATCGCAAAAGCGAACATCCCATCAAAGAGCTGAAGGCATTCTTCTTTATAGCAATCATAGGCCGCCAGTATTACTTCTGTATCTGATCCTGTCCGAAACGCATACCCCCTAGACAGGAGCTTCTTTTTGATTTCAGGAAAGTTATAGAGTTCGCCATTGTAAGTTATGGTATACCGGTGGGCTGATGCAGGGGAGCCGCCGGGAGAATAATGCATGGGTTGCGCTGCGGCTTCACTCAGATCAATAACAGATAGCCGCCTGTGTGCGAAACCAACCGTTTCATCCTGGTTTATCCAGAATCCTTCACCGTCAGGACCGCGATGCGCAAGAGCATCGGCCATTTTTTTTAAACGGTGGGTAGTAATTAAGGCAGGGTTGGGTGATATAATACCGGCAATGCCGCACATAGTAGGTAAATATCTAAAATCTTTAAGGCAAATACGAATTTTTTCGCCGGATCAGCTTAAATATTTTCCCACAATCGGCATTCTTCTGCCTACGCCAAAAGCTTTGGAACTTACCCGTATAATAGGGCAAAACTGGTTGCGTTTGTATTCATTTATATTTACAAGCTTCAATATCCTGTTTACCAGTGCAGCATCAATACCCATACCTATAATTTCGTTTGGTCCCTGTCTTTTTTCGATATATTGATACAATACTTTATCCAGTACATTATAGTCGGGTAAACTATCGCTGTCTTTCTGATTGGGACGTAACTCGGCCGACGGCGCTTTGGTAATAATATGAAGAGGAATGATCTCTTTATCACAGTTAATGTATTTTGCCAGGGCGTATACCTGCATTTTATATACATCGCCTATCACACTTAATCCACCGGCCATATCACCGTATAAAGTTCCATAGCCTGTTGCCAGTTCACTTTTATTGGAAGTGTTTAATAATATATATC
>CAMPJQ010000043.1 GCA_946886925.1 uncultured Terrimonas sp. | reverse complement strand
GAATAAAACAATTCGTACTAAACATCTTATCTTAGCGTTACAACCAGGTTATGATGCATATTGTTTCGCAGATTATTTTTATTGTTGCAGCTGCTGCGGGTATAGGATTGTTTGCAAAAAGAATGGCAGGTATACGTAAAAATATACTCACAGGGCGCGATGCTGATTATACCGGCCAACCATCAGTGCGATGGAAAAATGTGCTGCTGCTGGCCTTCGGGCAAAAAAAAATGTTCAGGAACCCATTGGTGGCGGTACTGCACTTTTTTGTATATGCGGGGTTTATTATCATTAATATAGAGGTGCTGGAAATTGTATTAGACGGCATACTGGGAACGCACCGCCTGTTTGCACCTATGTTAGGTAGTTTGTACAGTTTCCTGATCAACGCATTCGAAATACTCGCTGTGCTGGTCATTGTATCCTGCGCTATTTTTCTCGTACGCAGGAACATTATAAAACTAAGAAGGTTTATCAGTAAAGACTTAAACGGGTGGCCCCGCAGTGATGCCAATTATATATTGATTACCGAGATCGTGCTGATGCTGCTTTTTTTAACCATGAATACAACCGACCTGATATTGCAGGACAAAGGCTATGGTTATTATGCCGAAAACCCTACCGGCCGGTTCATTGTATCGGGTATGCTCACTCCTTTGTATGGATCATTTGGTGAAGCAACGATTGTAACAATAGAAAGGAGCTGCTGGTGGCTGCATATTTTAGGCATTCTTGCATTTATGAACTATTTGCCTTACTCCAAGCATCTGCATATCCTGCTGGCCTTCCCCAATGCATATTATGCGAGATTATTGCCCAAAGGAGAAATAAACAACATGCCTGCTGTTCAGAACGAGGTACTGTATGCCATGCAGCCCGGACTGGCGCCTGCCGATGCTCCTCCCCCAGCCCGGTTTGGGGCAAAAGATGTGTTTGATTTAAGCTGGAGAAATTTGCTGGATGCCTACTCCTGCACCGAATGCGGGAGATGCTCGGCTGCCTGCCCCGCTACTATTACAGGAAAGGCGTTGTCGCCGCGTAAGATAATGATGGACACCAGAGACAGAGTGGAAGAAACTGGAAAGAATATCAGATTGAATGGCACATTTAAAGACGATGGCAAGACCTTGTTACATGATTATATCACTGTTGAGGAACTGCGCGCCTGCACAACCTGCAATGCCTGCGTGGAAGAATGCCCGGTGAGCATCAGCCCGCTTGAAATTATCCTGGAACTGCGCCGTTCACTTGTTATGGAAGAAAGCAATGCCCCGCAGGAATGGAACGCTATGTTCAGCAATATTGAAAATAATTTCGCTCCCTGGAAATTCAGTCCTGATGAAAGAGATGAATGGATGCGGGAGAAGGAGTAAAGTGTTACAGGGCCCAGGTTACAAGTTGTGTCCCTGTGCCTGCAACCTGAAACCTGTAACATCCCCATTTCATTTTTCGTTTTTCGCCAGCACCTTAAGGTTGAGCCTAACATTGTCGCTCATGCTTATGCTGCCGCCACCTACGTTGTAATCCCTGCGGTTTAGAGTAAACTCACCCTCAAAAAGGAAGTCATTTTCTTTTGGCGTTGCTTTAAAAGGGAAAGAAATTTCTTTGCTGACGTCTTTAATGGTAAGTTTTCCAAAAACAAAAAGGTATTCTTTACTGGTGCTGGTAGTTACACGTGTTGATACAAAATGAATTGATGGATATTTTTCGGCCTCAAAATAATCTTCCGACCGTAAATGATTATCCCGTTGGTCAATACCTGTATTGATGGATTTAACCTCTATGGTTACATCAAAATGACAAGCGCTTAGACTATCGGGGTTAAAAATAATTTTTCCCTGTAATCCTTTAAAACTTCCGCTAACGTTCACTCCAAAATTCCTTATCTTAAATCCTATTTCCGATCCTTCATCAACGGGTATAAAATGCTGCCCGAAACTTACAGAGGTTATGGTCAGTGCAACAATAAGGATAAATATTCGCTTCATGCCTGATAACAAATTGTTGTATTACTCAAAGATATTAACAGATTTGTTAATGCCTTGCTTATATTCAAAGCATAATCTGCTCATAACATATGATTGCTCTAAATAGTATAATGAATAATTTCGTTTAGCTTTGAAACTAAAATTAAATTCAGTATGAAGGTTCCGGTAATGTCAGAATTGTACGCCAACCAGGAGCGCCCCGACATATTATTTTGGGTAGGCTGTGCCGGTAGTTTTGATCAGCGGGCGCAAAAAATAACAAAGGCTTTTGTAAGTATACTCAATAAGGTAGATGTAAAGTATGCCATCCTTGGAAAAGAAGAAGCCTGTACCGGCGATCCGGCACGGAGAGCAGGAAATGAATTTTTGTTTCAGATGATGGCTTACCAGAATATCCAGGTACTGAACAACTATGAAATAAAAAAAATAGTTACTGCCTGCCCCCATTGTTTTAATATCCTTAAAAATGAATATCCCGAACTGGGTGGCAGTTATGAAGTGATGCATCATGCGGTTTTTTTGCAGCAATTGATTGATGAAGGAAAAATAAAGATGAAAGAAGCCGGAGATTTTAAAGGGAAACGCATTACCTACCACGACAGTTGTTATTTGGGACGTGCCAATAATATTTATGAAGCGCCGCGCAAAGTACTGGAAGCGCTGGATGCTGAACTCGTGGAAATGAAGCGCTGTGGCAGCAAAGGATTATGCTGCGGCGCCGGCGGAGCGCAAATGTGGAAAGAAGAAGAAAAGGGTTCTATACGCATCAACCACGAAAGAACCAATGAAGCCCTGGAAACCGGTGCCGCTGTAATTGCTTCCGCATGCCCTTTTTGCAACACCATGCTTACTGATGGAGTTAAGAACAAAGAGAAGGAAGACAATGTGCGGGTGCTGGACATTGCTGAATTGATCAACGTCTCAATGGTGTGAATATGAAAGATTTGAAATGGAAGGTTTTATCATCGGAATACCTGTATAAAGCCACATGGTTTACTATTCGCAAAGACAAATGTGAAACACCCGAAAAGAAAATTGTTGACCCTTATTATGTATATGAGTTCCCCACCTGGGTGACGGCAATGGCGCTTACAGAAAACAAACAGGTTGTCATGGTTCGTCAGTACAGGCATGCGCTGGGTGAAACAATTATGGAAACGCCCGGGGGATGCGTGGATGATACCGATGCCTCTTTGCAGGCAGCCATTGAAAGGGAATTGCTTGAAGAAACGGGGTATACATTCAGCCATTACGAATACCTGGGGAAAATATCTCCCAATCCCTCCACCAACGACAACCTCATGCATATGTATCTTGCCCATGGAGGCAAAAAAGTGCAGGAGCAGCAACTGGATCACAACGAAGAAATAGAAGTATACTTATTCAGCATAAGCGAGATCAAACAAATGCTAAAGGAGAATAAAATATTGCAGGCGCTTCACACCACATGCCTTTTTTATGCTTTAAATAAGCTGGGGCATATGGAATATTGAATCCGAAGCAAAAAATTCTATATACGAAGGTATTATTAAGCAATACAAAGAATAAGAAACCAGGTAAATCCTGTTCAAATGGCGGCTTCAAATTTCATATCCGTAAAAATCCTACATTCAAAATCAGAAATCTGAAGTCAGATACAATCTGGCAAGATGCGGTGAAAGAAGATGATTCAGCCTTGTACTGGAGTTACTTAACTGATAGCAGACCCCTGCACTGAACAAATGTTTTTTTTGCGGTGCCTATTTACATTATGTCATTTTCCTGATATTATATTTACTATTCCAAAGTATTGTTATTTATACAGGGCTTTGCATTTTGCCCCTCCTGTTCTTGCATAAGGATTAAATATGTTGTATTTTTTCATTCAACTATGGGTAACACTCCCCGGTATCCGGGTTTTGAGACGGGAGGGGGATATTGACTGCAAATACCCCAGATTAACTTATATATTTCTTGTAGTAAGGCATCGAAAGGAAAAGATTTGAAGAAATAGCCCGGCATATCTGAAAGGGCAATCAAAAAGCAACACAAACAAAAGTTTCCGTACCTCACCCCTTATTGCACACCTATCTCTTTTTCCAGTTGACTGCATTGAACAACTAAACCTTACAAATATGAAAAGTTCAAACGAAGCGCTCAGAAAACGGGAAGCACATTACAGCGGTGATATCATTATTCGCCTTACAAAAAACTATGCCTGCCAGCCGGGCGATGATTTGTCTGAGTTTTGCAAAAAGAATAAACTGTCCGGGTTATTCGGAAATGATAATCTCAACGCCTGAACGGATGCCTCTGGCGATGACCGGATTAAAACCTTGCAGGCGGCGGAAAACCTATTCCTGTTTTTTAAACCATTAAATCATATTAACCATGGCACAATTCAATGAAAACATAGAGCTGTTGAACGCCTCAGGCATAACCGTGCAGCTTACAAACGAGCAGTCCGGGATAATTGCCGGTGGCAATGGCACTCCCGGTGTGCTGAGACTCTACAACGCAGCAGACGATAATACCAACCCCGCACAGGCAACTGTAACCTTAAATGCTTCCCAGGCACTTGTATCCGCAGGCGGTCAGGGTGTGGAAGGCGCTGTTGCCCTGCAAAACGGAACCGGGGAAAACAGGATTACTTTAAACGGCACCAACGCTTCCGTAAATATCGGAGGCAACGGAGCGCAGGGGAATACCTATCTGTACAGAAACAATGGTGATAATATAACCCCCGCTATGGCTACGGTTCAGATCAACGGACAGGAAGCAAATATTTTTCTCGGCGGTAATGGTGCCGATGGTGATCTTGTGCTTAAAGATGCGACCAATAACAACCGCATACGATTAGATGCAGGAGAAAGTAACCTGTGGATGGGTGGCAATGGCGCCGACGGTGACATAGTTTTATTTAAAACGGATGGCGATAATGAAACACCGGATGTCGGCACCATTCATCTCAATGCCGGCAGCGGCGATATGCGCCTGGGTGGTAACGGTGTAAGTGGCGATATTACATTGAGGGGCAACAATAATCAAAATCGTGTACGGCTGCAGGGCAATGCAAATCTCTGGCTCGGCGGCAACGGAGCCGATGGCGATATTGTTATGTTCCAATCAGATCGCGACAATCAAACGCTGGAACAGGCAAGTATACACCTTGATGGACAAGCTGCTGATTTGCGTATGGGAAACAGGGGTGCACAGGGCGACATTACACTGCGAAGCAGAGAAAATCAAAACCGGGCACGTTTACTTGGCGATGGCAATCTGTGGCTCGGTGGCAATGGAGCCGATGGCGATATTGTTATCTTCAGAACAAACGGAGATAATCAAACACTGGAGCAGGCATCCATCCATCTCGATGGCGAAGCAGGTAATATAAATTTAAAAGGAACCAATAATCTAAACCGTGTTAGGCTCGAAGGCGGTGGTGGTAATATATGGCTTGGTGGTAATGGAGCCGATGGCGATTTGGTTCTGTTTAAATCCGATGGCGATAATGCTACGCTCGAGAATGCGTCTATTCATCTAAACGGCGACTCTGGAAATATCCGTTGCAACGATGTAATCATACCTGGTGCAGACTTTGCCGAAGATTTTGATATACACCAAAGCGTAGTTAATACTCTTGAACCGGGCACGGTAATGGTACTTGGCCGCAACGGAAAACTACACGAAAGTACACAAGCCTTCGACCGGAAAGTGGCTGGGGTAGTGTCGGGAGCAGGAAAGTACAAGCCCGGCATTACACTCGATAAGCAGCCTGGTCTGGAGCACCGTATGCCGATTGCGCTTTCGGGCAAAGTAATGTGCAAGGTAGATGCAAGCTACGGCAGTATTGAGGTTGGCGATCTCATCACCACTTCGCCACGAAAAGGATATGCGATGAAAGCAGACGATCCTTACAAAGCATTTGGCGCCGTAATAGGAAAGGCATTGGCTGATTTTCCCGATGGCGATGGAATGCTCCCGATATTGGTTGCTTTACAGTAAGTAACGATAGCGTTTTTGTAACAGGCAAATCTTTTCATGGCAACTTTTGTTGCGTCGCAGTACGTTCATCTGCATAATCATGGGCATCTTCGGTTTCAGGTTCAAAGAGCAAATATTTTCCAAACGCTTTTAAAAATAATATCCGTCATGGCAAGTCTTAAATCAATCGCTGCACAGGCAATATCACTTAGCGGCGGGTTTTCCATGGTAAAAGATTTCTTTGGGTATCGTTACTACAACAGTACACAAACCTTTGTTGATCCGCTTTCGCTTAAAAATCAGATCAAACTTGTAAAAGGAAAGTCCATTCATCTCTCGGTAATACTTGTTGGACTGGATGCCAGTTTTGGCGGCGATTCTGTAGTGACATTAGAGCAGGCCATTAATATACAAACCGCCATACATCACATGCGCACTATTTATGCACAGGCTCCGCTTGGCATCAGAAAACTGTACTGGTCAAGAATTGGTGTGGATGATGCAGGTTCCTACATTAATATAGCAGACAGTTCGGAAGCTGAAGATCTTACCGATGACTGGAACGGCGACAATAACGGTATTGATGTTTTCTTTGTGCAGGTAATTGGCGATGCCGGCGGATGGTCTAATTCGGACGGACCATGCAACAAAGATTCGATATGCGGAAGAACGGGAGCTGTGATAGAAATGAAAACCAACCTCGAGTTTTTTGGAGTGCTTGTTGCGCATGAGGTAGGGCACTATCTCGGGTTAGGCGGCGGTGTAGGAGTAGGTAACCTTATGGGTTCGGATGTTGACAACAACGGAATTGATGAAATTGACAAAAACAGCACAAACATCAACTCATCACAGGCAAGCACTATGCGCAGCGGCTGCTATGTAAAGAACGCATTGTAAACATTTTACAAAAACATTACACAATGAATACCATTACCGCTAATAACAGCGCAGGAACAATTGATCTTCCCTGGCAATTTAAAGACGGATGCTCCCACAAGTCGGACGGCGAAACGCTAAAAATGCGGCTGCGCAACGGCATGGGGCTTTCGGATGATCAATTTGTGAAAACTGTGCTGGAAATTTTGCATAATAAAAAAGAATCCCTTTCGAATAAAACATTTGCCGTTCAAAATCTTGTAAGAGTAAAATCACCGGAAGCAGAAGAATCACTTATCCGGATAATAACGGAAAAGAATACCAGGCTTGGTTATGCGGCTTTGAAAACTTTAACCTTTACCGGAACGGAAAAGACTTTTGAAGCGTTGTCAAAAATTGAAAAGCTGCCTTATAAGTCACTCGAAAAACAAAAAGATTTTGCACAGCTATTTATTGGCTATAAGTATGGATTACCGGGTACAGATCGAATAATGAACAGGTTACTTGCAGACACACCTTCGGCAGAAGAACGGCAGGAGTTTCCACTGAAGCTTAGCTTGTTGGAACCCCATAATATTGACGCCCTGCTAAAAAAAGCCGCTTCTGTACTTTACGGAATTACATTAAGCCGCAAAACAGCATTCGAAATAAAAGTAGCTACTCAAACCTTTTTCTTCTGCTTCACCCATCAGTTTGAAGATCAATCCTCCTGGCATCGGGCGCTGCAAACCAAACAGGTGCTTGGACTGCTCCTAAAACAAGAACAACACACCATTTATATCGCAAATCAGTACGTTGCCCTGGTTACACCTGCAAAGGATCATGCACAGATAAGCATTTTCAGAAAGAATGGCGAACTCTTTATGCTCGCGAGCATCGTGTACGATCAGGAAAAAAATTCATTCACAGTAACCAATGCCAATGGTGAAGATGCAACCAGTACGGAAAAAAAAGATTTCACGATAGACCGGAAAGCCATAGTAAGGATGCATCTCTCTTATTTGCGCCGCAATAAAAAAAGAAAAACAGAAGTAATTAAATAACACAGCCATGGACTTCAACTGTTGCTAAAAAAGACAAATGAGTAAACCGCAACAGAAGATGCAGAACAGCTATGCACAAACCCGATTATCATAGCATCCTGCCAACCTACAGGTACCGAAGGATATCCTATCCTCCCGGGAGAAAGAAACGCCTAAACCTTCTATGTAAACTTATTGCTTCTCAACCACCACGCCTGCACTGTTCATAAATGGTATGGTTAGTTCCAATTTTTCCTCTTTTTGTTTTACGGCAATCTTTATCTCACGCTCATTCTCCATCAACAGCTTTGCCTTTATTTTTGGAGGTGCTTCTTCAAACGGCAGCAGCAGCCAAACCAGGGTAGCAGTATTGCCGATGCTTGTTTTATATATAGTAGTGGTATTGGGTTCATAAATGTTATATTCCGGGCTGTACCAACCCTGTATCTCCGGCGTTTCCTGCCCTTTTTTTTGTGTAATATCAAACTTATGTCTGCTCACAGGTATTACGGAAAGGTTACCCCGTTTATTGACGGTTTTAGTGATTAAGCGATCATGGATTACATTGTTATCGGGGTGCCAGTGCCACAACGCCTCGATCGTTCTCGGCCGGTCGGAAACTATCCTGTCCACTACTACCCAAAATTGATTACGCACATACAGCACAGCGCGGGTATGAGTTGCTACCCCTGTTATATCAGCAAAATGGCTGATGGAACCGGAAGCATAATCGAATATGGGGGTAATTTTATAGCTGCTGTCGCTCAAAGGCTGGCTAACAAGAGCCGGACCTGCACTTTGACCTTTATGATCAATCAACAGGATATTATGTCCCTGGGTGCCTTTCGCGTATCCCCGGAATTTATCTGCAACTGCCCCGGTATAGGCAAAGCGCCCGGCATCAACAAGCAGGTCTCTGCCATAAGCAGCAACAGAAATATGCAGTTTGTCATTATGTTGGTGCCCGGTTCCCCATGGGCCAATATCAAAGAAAGACCATTGTGCGTCTGCGCCAAATCCACTACGGGATATGAAATGCCCGGCCCAGGGGTAGCAATAGGAAGGACCGTCAGCCGGTTTGATTCCTGAAGCGCCATTCGTGGCAATGTATTCCCAATCGGGGTGATTAAACTTTTTGGCTGCCGCAAATATATAATCACGGTCACTGCCCCGGTCTCCATCATTATTTAAAGGTCTGTAGCCGGAGGGGCGTACCACATGTGCAAGGTAGCTACTCATTTTTTCAAGGGTTTCATTGAAATAAGCAGGCAGATGCTGGCCGGTTTTATCACAGATCTCTTTAAAAAGTGAAAAATTAGATAAAGCTACCTGGTGATAATGCGAACTGAGTTCGGTTTGTACACCATCCTTGTACACCTGCCCTTTCATACTGTTTGTCATAGTCTCGATAGCATAAGACATCCATTCGCCGGATGCTTTATATTCCGGGAAATAGGCGGCAATTGTTGCCAGCGCCGATATTTCCATGGTAAGCCAGTTATTACTGCCGTGGAAGTTCCTGTTGTAATGCGCATGATCAGGGAGACTGCTTAGCATCAATAGTTCGGTGGCCGGAGAGAGATACTGATTGTTGACGAGACCATAGAAGATACGGGTCCAGCACTTGGCACGTGCTGCAACTTCCAGTCCCCGCCAGATAGATCCTGAAGACCTGACCGCGGGGTAAGGCATGCTTTTGATAATAAAATCCCGTAAGAAGAGGTCAATGTATTTTGCATATTTAGGATTTCCTGTTTCAAAATAGGTATTGAATACGGTGTAGAGCTGGTTGTGACGGTTAGACAACCATGCCCATTCCCGGTCGTTGTTGGGTCCTTTATAGTACCAGTCGCGGTGACCATCGGCACCATAAGCTACTTCTCCCCTAACATTCTGAATAGTAAATACATTATTGAGAATCGTATCCGATTCGGCATCAGTTTTCCCGGTTTTTACCGGAAACGACCGCCTAAGGTTCCGGGCAGTATGGGAATGCCTGTAGTAGCTCAGTAAGTATTTGCAGGCATCAACGGTATTACTGTCGGAGTAAGCGGCTTTCACTTTTTCCAATCCTGGCCGGTCAAGATCAAATTGCTCAAGCATTCTTTTCATTGCACCGGGATAGTTTTCACATATATCTTCCACCGACACGATGTATGTCCAGCTTTTTTGACCGAAAGCCAATGCATTAGTGAAAAATAAAAAACCAGCAAGCTGAAGCACCCTTATTTTCAACATGGTAATTCCTTTTTTTTTAAAGTTAGGAGATCGGCACCACTAAGAGCGCTTCGCTATACAGGCAAACGCATTTCAAGCAAACTTTTCAAAATTTATTAAATAAATACGCTTACGTGCCGCCTGCTGAAGGGGAACCGGCTAATGCACAAGGCTAATCAAAAGCAAACGCTGCTGTGAAGTAAAGTCATCTGAATTGTTTAAAATAGGTGCAACTTTAAACAGCCTTCCAAAACCTAAGAAAGCTTTTAAATAAGATTTATCATGAAGAACTATTTAAAAAGCAAGTTTCTGTTTTGTCCTACTGTTACTGTCATGTAACGCTGATAAAGGGTTGCCGCTTGAAAAATTCTAAGCTCTATTTTACTGCCCGCTAAAACGCCCTGCGAAAATCGTGAATATGGAGTGGAATTCTTCTATAAAAACAATGGTGATTTCAGCAGCCAATCCCAATATTGAATACGGCGAACAGCAACCCTTGTTTGTTGCCGCCATATAGAGGCAATGGTTGATTCCCTGGCTTCATTTAATGATTTTTTGATTAATCATAAAAAAAACTGGTGAGCGATCTGGAACTGCACTGCCATATCGGGCAGGATATCGAAGTATTTGTCTGCTACTCGATTGACTTCGGAGGAGGAAAGCCATTGAGTTACTCTTCACCTGGGTGTAAAGATAAGGCGCATCCCTCCGGATTTATTCTTGATGTTCCTCAAGGGGAATATTTCAATCTATTCCGGGATGAAGTACTGGCAATATACGGAAAATGCTGTTTGCGGGAAGAGTATAAGTAAAGATGAAGGGTTTTCACTTT